>JBKDZK010000794.1:0-3259 GCA_047971205.1 Draconibacterium sp. | reverse complement strand
TTGAACGAGTCACGATTTCCTTTATTTACCTGTAAAAATGGCTCGTTTACCTTTTAATTTTGTTGTCTGAATATTCATTTGCGTACTTTCAGTCCGAGTTTTAAATCAGAAGAAAAATGATCGCAACCATTGTAATTATAAGCATGCTGATAAGCATTGCATTTAACAAGCTGAGAAACAAGAAAACTGTAAAACCTGGCTTTGTAAAAGTCCGGTGTCAGAATAGTAAACCATTTAACAACTAACTTTATCCAATACTACTTATGAAAATTTTAGGAAACTTAATCTGGCTGTTATTCGGAGGTTTTGCCATTTTTCTGGAGTACATTCTGGCAGGTCTGGCACTGTGTATAACCATTGTTGGAATTCCATTTGGAATTCAATCGTTCAAGCTGGGAGTATTGGCACTGTGGCCGTTCGGGCAGAAAATCGAATACATGGATTATGCCCCGGGCTGTCTTTCCACCATTATGAACATTCTTTGGTTTTTTATTGGTGGAATTTGGATCATGCTTACTCACCTGTTTTTTGGATTGCTGCTCGGAATCACCATCATTGGCATTCCGTGGGCGCGCCAGCACTTTAAAATGGCTTCACTGGCACTCACTCCATTTGGCAGAAAGTTGATTTAAGACATTGAGGGACTGAAGGTTTGAGGGACTGAGGGATTGAAGGATTGAAGGATTGAATTAAGCTGGGAGTTTCATTCTGCAAACAATTGTAAAACTGTGAAATTGTAAAACGATAATGCTTTTCATGGTTAGTCAGATACTGAAAACTGCGACTTGGTTTTTATACAAAGACGCCGCAAACAACGCTACTCAATGCAGACCTTGAACTCTGAACTCTGAACTGAACTCTGAATTCTGAACACTGAACTCACCTAATCACCGTTCCTTTGGCGCCCCACCAGTAAAAGGCTTCCATGCTGAGGCGCCCTGTTTTTACTGCCGGGTCTTCTGCTTCCAGTTTCAAAGCCTCTTCCACCGTGGCCACGTCAAAGATTAGTAAGCCGCGATGATCTCCGCCTTCCTCAAAAATGACCAGCGACGTTTAGCTGATCTTTAAATACCTTTCTGAATTTATCGAGTTTTGGCGCGATAATAAACTGACAATACCCCTGCGATTTATTTCGGGCGTAGTAATTCTGGTGATAATCTTCGGCCACATAAAAAGTATCGTAAGCCGTAATTTCCGTCACGACCGGCTGCTCGTACACTTTCTCCTCCTCCAGCAAACGAATCACTTTTTCAGCCGTTTCCTTTTGCTGTGGGTTATGATAAAAGATCACCGACCGGTACTGGGTTCCCACGTCGTTTCCCTGGCGGTTCAGGGTAGTTGGATCGTGTGTCGCAAAAAACACTTCAAGCAACTGGCTGTAGCTTACAACTTCCGGATCAAACGTTATCTGAACCGCCTCGGCATGACCGGTAGTTCCGGCACAAACTTCCTTGTACCCCGGATTTTTAACATGCCCGCCACTGTAGCCGGGTTTTACATCCACCACTCCTTTTAATTCGAGGTAAACCGCTTCTGTACACCAGAAACAACCACCTCCAAGTGTTGCTTTCTCCAGTTCTTTTGCCATAGCTGTTGTTGATGCGATCAAAAATATAATTACAATAAATTTTCTCATGACTTCAGATTTTCTTCCATCAAAACGTTCTGCGCTTTTTGAGAAGTTCCCATCTATCAGAAATAACAAAACACAAATGAAGTATGTTTTATCAGGACCGGAATTTCAAACAAAAAGAAAAAAGAAAATCAATACTTAGAATTGGTGCGTTTGGTATACGATGTAACCATAAACGGCAAAGCGTAAAAGACGAAACAAGGCGTATTTCAGAAACCGTTTGGAAGGATAACCGGCCGAACCGACCAGCAAACTCACACCCGACCACGGCAGCGGGGTTAGCGCTGCTACAATAATCAGAAAAATACCGTATTTCTTAACCTGGTTGGCTGAATCTTTCAGCAACCGTCGCTTCAGATTCTTGAAAGTTTCGTTCTTGTAAAAAAAACGACCGATCAAAAAATTGATATAGCCCATCAAATAAGAAATGCCTGCAAACAAAGACAGGTTGAAGAGATAATGCCATGTATCGCCTTTGTTGATGGCCCAAATCATAAATAATTCGGGAGGAATGAGCCCAAAAAAGAACTCGGAAAAACAGTAGATCAGATAGATGATCATCGGGCGGGCATAAAAACGCTCCACCCATGCATCGGGGTTGTGCGTGATCACCACTTCCCGAAACAGAAAATAAGCCGCTAAAAGCACTGTCAGCCATAAAAAGCCTTTGAGCCCGTTGCGTACAAGAAATTGCATTCTTGGACTAAGTTTCATCCGTTTTCTGTTTTGTTGGCCGAAAATACAACTATTTTACTGATATACGGGTACGAATCTTCCACTTAAACCGGGTCAAATCAAGATTCCTTCCCCTTTCTGCAAGAATTAGTTCACCTTTTGCGGTTTTAGCTCTTCGAAGAAAATATCGTTGTTGGGAACATCGAAATCCATCCCCGTTATCGTCAGGTTATTATCCATGTTAAACTTAAGCGTTCCGAAATTAAACCAGGCATGCATAATGTCCCAGTTGAGTTTCCACACATCGTAATGCCAGTGTTCCAAAGTAGCCGACAATTCAGGCGAACGTTCAAAATAAACCCTCAGGTTCCCGTTTTCCAGCTTCACTTCAATATTGCCATAAATATCAGCCTTGTAAGTTCCGGTGTATTTTTCAAGCTCCAGCGAAGGGTGTGTTCCTTCCACACGGCTTGCCAGCCGGTCTTCCACCCGCGTGTCCTTTTTGCTGCGCTCTTCCTTTCTTTTTAGCAGATCGGCCGACCAGTCTTTGGTTTCCTCTCCTAAAAAGGCATTCAGCGCATAATATGTAACCGCCATCATCGGAGGGTTCATTCCGTTGGAAAGCACGACCACTCCCAGTATCTCATCCGGAATCATAGTAACGGCCGAGATCATTCCGTCGTAACCACCGGTATGACTTACACGCAAGCGACCAAAATAGTCTGACAGTCCCCACCCCAGTCCAAAACCGTTAAAATGCATGTTGAAATCGTTCGCTTTTTCACGGTTAACGGTGTAACTATTCAGCAGTTTCCACAGTTCGTTTTTTGCCTTGTTTTCCGAACTCATCATAAAAACCATCCACTTTGACATGTCGTTCACCGAAGAAATCAGGCCTCCCAAAGCGCCAACTTCTTCCCAGTCGGTATACGGAATCGGAATATTCTTCCC
>JBKDZK010000793.1:0-2773 GCA_047971205.1 Draconibacterium sp. | reverse complement strand
CCCTGTTTTTTTGAGGTCAGGATGTTTTTAAAGCTACGCCCCGTTATGGGCAGCATCCCTTCGCTGCCTGTACCGGTAAGGTCGAGCAGAGTAGGGGCAAAATCTACAAAGCTGATCAGGTCGTCCACTTTCAGGTTGTGCCCGAAAGCTTTTGGATAACGGATGGCCAGCGGAACATGAATACCATATTCGTAACTGTTTGCTTTCGACCGGGGAAAAGGCATTCCGTTATCGGCAGTTACAATCACAATTGTATTGTCCAATTCCCCGATTTCTTCGAGGTAGGCCAACATCCGTTCAAGATGCAGGTCGAACCATTCAATTTCCACCTTGTAATCCAACAGGTCGCCCCTTACCACATCGGCTGCCGGCAGAAATTTGGGGACATCAGCTTTGCCAGGGTCCTTATCCGTTCTTTTCCATGAGCCCACTTCGTAAGGCAGATGTGGTTCAAAACTGCCGTACCAAAAGCAAAAGGGCTGTCCGTCACCTTTTTTGCCCAGAAAATCACGGAAATTTTCGAAATAATTAATCGGGTGTTCGCCTGTCGTTGTCCGTTCATCATTGTCACGGTCGTATCTTATCCGGTTGTATTCGTGCCCGGCGGCATTTTCCCTTCTCCATATCCGGTTCGAATCGTTGTCGGCATATTTAAACGGGGCCACGCCCTTTCCGGTAAATCCTACCTGGTAGCCGTTATTTTCGAGCAAATCAACAAAGGGCACATACTTTTTCATCCACGAAGAGGCGTGCTGCCCGCTTTGCTCGTTTTGCCACGGGTAGCGCCCGGTTACCAGCGAACTGCGCGAAGGGGCACAACCCGGCGAACCGGCAATGCAGTTAGTGAAAAAGATACCTTCGCGGGCTACCCTGTCGAATGCAGGTGTTTGCATTTCGGGGCTTCCCGAAAAACTATTGGAGAGAAACGACTGGTCGTCGCTAATGGCAATCAGAATATTTGGCCGGTGGTTTTGTTGCTTTTCATTGGTGGAGCACGACTGAAACAAACACATTAAGACGATTACACCCGTTACGGCGGCATATTTTCGCAGCAGGTTCCGGAGTATTATCGGGTGATTGTTTATTGGTTCTGTTATTTGCATTTTTTTGAATTTGATAAGAACGGTTACTTTATACTGAGTTTTGTAAAAAAACGGTGCGAAACAAGCATCCCCGATATTTCGTCGAAAACGGCATTATCCCAGGGGAAAACCGCCCCGCGCATATTGTTCCCCCGGATGGTAATATCGTGCGAATTACGGATTTGTATGCCTGCAAAGTACGGTTCCCACACCCCGGAAGTACGGTGGCTCCTGAAATTGGCAAAGCGGAGGTGTTTACAGTCTTTTATATAAATACCAAGTGTTTTTTCACAGCCACGGTCTTCTTCCAACTGGAGGGCATAAAAATCCCAGTTTTCAACCCGTTCGAGTTGTAACTCTACGTTCTGGTGGTGTTCAATGGAAACTTCGTAAATCTTTCCCGGCGCTGTTGTATTGTTGATCAAAAACGGTACGGAAGTACGGCGGTCGAGTATCCACAGATTTTTAAAAATTCCGCAGCCCCCGTTGGTTACCCAAATGGAATGTCTTTGTCCGACGCCTATTGATCCCGGCTGATCGTTGCCACGGAAATGACCGTCGTTGAGGTAAGAGCCCGGCCCGGCCATCCATTTAAAACCTGCCACACTCGGGTTGAAACCCAGGTTAAACCCGATGCCGCTAATGCCATTTGCTCCATGTTCAGGTGTAATAATCAGCGGTTGGCAATTGTCGGGGTCTGAGAATCCCGGGGCCTTGTCTTTCAGCACCAACTCAGTCATGTAAGGATGGAACCCGATGAGTGTAGTTTTGGGCTTTAATTCGAGCGTACCGGAAAGCAGGTATCTTCCCATCGGGATATAAATAGTTTCGTAACGGGCGATAGCGCGCCTAAATACTTCGGTGCAGTCGGTCTTCCCATCTCCAACGGCGCCTAAATCCTGAATATTTACCCAGGTAGTTTGCGATGGAAATGCAGGTTCATCACGTTGCGGAAATTCGCCCGGTGTTTCCAGCGGTGATTCATCCACCTCAACCCCAAAATAGCGTTTTACTACATCTCCGGTAGTATTTTCAAGATGTAAGCCCTGCGAGAAACTTTTCACTTCATACCGTTTGGAAGGTGCCTCATAATCCATTTTTACCTCGCCGTCGCGGGTCCCCTGCACCCTTCCGGTAAAGCGTCCGGTGTAGGGCACATCAGAGAATTTAACCTTGTCGAGGTTTTGTTGTAAATCTTCCGAAGTGTAATTATTAATCAATAATGCAGTGTTCTGTATGTTTTCTAACCAGGAATCGCTAACTTAAACCGCATCGGAATGAGGGACTGTGATACCTACCGGCGTATCGGTTATTTTTCCGTGAATGACAAGCATTTGTGCGCGATTGCATATTATTGCCGATTGACGCTGCCCGTTGAAGGAACAATCCAACACCATACATTGCCAGCCGGGAGCAGAAGTGCCTGTTTTTATCCCAAAACTGCCGCCACGGAAAGTGCAATTTTCGATGATATTTCCCATTTCTTCCACTGCACCAAGCCCGTTTCCGATATTAAAGTCGATGTTTTTGAGTGCACAAACCTGTGCGATGTGGTAACGTACGGCAATGGCAGCCGGGTTACCGTCGGCAATTTCAAAGTTGATGTTGTCGATACCGGAATAAAAAGTAGTGTAAGTTCCGTCCTGAAAATCAGGGGTTACCCAGGTTCCCCGCTGTATAGCATCTTTATT
>JBKDZK010000792.1:0-4798 GCA_047971205.1 Draconibacterium sp. | reverse complement strand
TTTCCATCTCATATTCGCCCATTTCCTCGTATTCCAGTTCAAGGGCAGAGCCGGTTCCCCCGTGTTCTATTTCTATTTCTACCGATAGTTCGATGTCGCTCCTGAATTTGTAATCGAAAGCGATTATCAAGCGGGGCAAATCTATTAAAGCACGGTTGTCGGGCTGCGAACCATCGGGGTTGTTGTAACGGTCGGCGCCAAAATCCATGTGCTGGTAAAGGATTTCGCCATAACCGCCAAACCTGAATTTGGTGTAAGTTTCTTTTTTCGGAGAAAGTTTCTGATCCTCTTGGCCTTTTACTACAATACTGCTTATAAGTGTAATTAGGGATAATATGTATATTTTCATCGTTAGATCTGTTTAAGAGTGCAAAGGAACCGATTGGAAAGACTGATATCAATCCCTAATTGTAGTGATTTTACCGTGCCTTAATCACAATTAAAGGGGATTTAAGATAGATTGCTCTTTTTATAGGGGCCGGGAGTCGGGAAATTATAAGGAGTTTATGAATTTTATAAGGTCTTCCCGTTCTTCTTTGGACAGTTTCATAAAATCGTCGCGCGATTTTTCTGCCTCGCCGCCATGCCAAAGAATGGCTTCGGTAACACTTTTTGCCCTCCCATCGTGTAAAAACTGGGTGTGCCCGTTCACCACAGAGGTAAGGCCGATACCCCACAATGGACGGGTTTTCCATTCCTTTCCGCTGGCCAGGAAATCGGAGCGGTTATCGGTCAAATCCTCGCCCATGTCGTGCAGGAGCATGTCGGTGTAGGGAAATATGCGTTGGTTGCTTACTTCGGGGACACCTTCCAGAATACCGGTGGTAAAGCTTTCGATATGGCATGCATTGCAATTGATTTGTTCAAAAATCTTTTTCCCGCGGATTACCTGTTCGTTATCGAAATTTCGTGCAGCAGGTACGGCCAGGGTTTGTACATAAAAGGCTACATCGTCCAGGTCCTGGTCGCTTACTTCGTTAAAGTTAAAGGTTGTATCGGTGCTGCTTTGTCCTGCTGAGCTTTCGTGGGGAAAGATGTAGCTGGTAACTCCCATGTCCTGGTGATATGCTCCGGCCGATTGAACTAAAACACCTGGTGTACTTGCTTTCCAGCCAAAACGCCCCAGTTTTGTCGAAGCACTTACCGGATCCCAAACGTAATTGGGTTTTCCTGAAATGTCATCATCATTTTTGTCGGCTTCGTCGGCATTGGCAAGTATGTCTTGTTCTGATATGGCTTCTAAAAGTCCCAAGCCAAAAACCGGCATGCCGATTCGTGGTGATATCAAAACATCGGCAGGAACGGGTATATACGGATTACGTAGTGTATATATAGGTTTTTGCAAGGTAACGACTGTGCCATCGTCAAACACTCTTTTAATTTCTTCGTAACTGACTTCTATCTGGGCTTCTTTCTGGTAACCAAATAGGGCCTGATGTTGTAATTGAGTTCCAAATCCCGGTACTGGTAGAGGGCCATTGTTTTCGTCTGCACCGGGTAAGCTCATCCGCAGGAAAAATCCACTTTCGGCATTCAGGTTTTCAGGAAAAGGGGAACGCCCGTCGGAGGGATGGCAGGCAGCACAGGAAGAATTGTTAAATACCGGCCCCAGCCCACCATGGATTTGTGCAGGGTGCGAAACAAAATTAACGTCGAAAGCTACGTCCCCGTTGGTGTGCCTGTCAAGCCGCTCGCCAGCAAGGTTGGGTGCCGGCATTGAAAATGCCTGACTGCTGTTTATAAAAACGGTTGTTGAACCTCCGGTCAGTTCACCGTCAAGCTTCGTTATTTCAGGATCATCGTCATTTCCGTTGCATGCTCCGAGAACGATTATAAGTAAAGAAAAAAATATATGGTAGTTTTTTTTCTCTATTTTTTTTAAAATGAACGAACATAGATTTTTTTTCATTAAAAACACTCTTTTATTACTCATGGTTTTTTTTGTTGTTTTTCTGAAAAATCCAGAAACGATGCTCGTAATACGTTCGGCACTAATGGCCAAAAATAGTGATTTTTCAATAAGTATGAAATGCAAATAGTAAGTGTCGTTAATTGATTATCCGTAGCTGCCTGCAAATCACTGAAAATTATCTGGATAGCTCTGCCTCTTATCTCTCATATTTCAAAAAAGGGACCGTCAAACATAACCGGGGCTGTAAGCTACATGGTGATAATATGTTTTGTTTGCTTTTGTAACTTGGGAGGCCGGGTAAGGATTAACCTGATGGTTATCATAAACCATTAAAGAAGATGTCCTTAAACCTCTTCTTTAATGGTATTGTAAATGTTTTGACGAACTTGTGAAGCTGTATTGAACGATAGTTTTACGGTTTCCCGTAAAGGACTATCTCGGACAGGCTCGCATGGGGATAACTGTTACTTTCAGACACTATAATCTTTAGGTACCGGCCCGTGGCCGGTTCGTCTAATATCAGCATTTTATTATTGGGATTTGGATTGTTTGGGAAATCGACAGCCCCTATTTCAGCCCAGTTTTCATTGTCCAAGCTTATTTCGTATTCTACTTTCTTTGTATCTTTATTATTTGATCGCCTGAATATATCTATGCCCGTAATTTCTAATTCTTCTTTCATATCAATCACTAAATTGTGTGGCATGTCAGGTGCCCCCCCTCGCCATTGGCTGTGCCAGAATGTATTTTTATTGCCATCCAGGAGAGATGCCCGGACATTGCCTGGAGCGTCTTCGGTCGATGCAAAAATTATTTCCCAGTCAGGTGAGTTAAGCTTCACTATATCGGGGAATATCCGGGAGTAGGGAGCCGAATAAAATGTGTCAATAGCAGTTTTCGCAGGTATGTACATAGTTTGATAGCTGTAGGTACTTCCAACGCCATAATCATAGATTATGGCTTGATTTTCGTTGTTGGGGATATACAGCTCTGCATCATTGCCTGCTTTATTTTTATAACGAATCAGGACGCCTACCGAGTTGTCGATCTGGGACCAGTTTATAACAACACTGTCACGTTCGGCAATAATACTGGTAATAGGCCTGGAAAGCAAGGTTTGTTCATATTTCGGACCATACGTATCCCCTGATTTAAAAACACTCAAAGAAGAATTCTTTTCGTTATCAAAGGTTATAAATTCAAAAACGTAGCTTCCTTCCGGAAGATTGATTGTTTTTTCCATAAGGGTAACTCCAACTCTATTGGAAGGGGGATCGACTATGGCAGAGTCTTTTCTATTGTTCCAGAATATTTTACATTTGGTAATTTTAGGATCAGCATTGATTTGCCAGCTTAGCTTAAGGCGTTCCTTTCCGGGCATAACCTGTACTGAGTCCACTCGTCCGGTGTATATAATTTCTCCTTCATCTAAGTATTTTTGATGAAGATCGTTCATTTCGGCACAGGCAGCAAACAATAGCATCGCTGCCGTGTATATCAGATGTTTAACCATAATATATCATTTTAAATAGTTTATTCAACAGTGTCTCCCCAGAATGTCATTTCTGATATTTGCCCAATTGAACCTCCACTCCAAGTTGCCTGAATAGCAATCCGGATATATCGCACGGAAGGGTTTTCTACAGAGAATTCAAATTCTTCTCCATTGCTGACATACTCGGTGTCTTCGTTGGTAATTGGCCCATCGCCTGACGGTTTATACGATTCGTCGTTGCTGAGGAGTATCCAACTGCCATCAAGGGAACCATTGGGATTTGGGGCATTACTGCCGTAAATTTGCCATTTTCTTAAATTATTGTGCGTATAATAAAAACCAGGGCGGTGCCATAGCTTGTAGCGGCTTAGTTGTGCTTTTATCCCCAAATCATAAGTTATTGTTATTGGCAGCACTTCATCAGCCGAAGAATGCCAAAATCCACTACTGATATTCACTATTTCGTCCCATATATTACTGACGGGCCATCCGGTAGCTTTAGCATCTCCGGGGAGGTTGACTATTTTGAATTCGTCTTTGTCGAGTTGCCGCTCGAAATAGGGCGTGATAAGTGTAGTTAAAGTGTCCGAATAGTTGTCCCAGCGGTCGCGTACATATACGGCAAAATTTCGTTCAGAGGTATCGAAGCCCCTTAGCGAGTATTGGCCATCTTTAACGCTGGTATATAAGTTTTCAACATCCTGGAGCACTCCGGTAGAGTCTGCGGCCATTAATGAAATAATGACATTGGCATTGGCCTGGTTTTTCCATGATACCTGGACTCCACCAAATGCATTGATCATTTTGAACGATTCAAAAATTAGGTCCACAGGAGGGGTAAGGGGCTTTACTTTTACCATAAGGGGCGCAGACTCATTTCGGCTCCGGTCCACACTCGTTAAACGGACCTGATGTACAAGAGTATCGCCAAAGCCGCTAACTTCGATAGAATTGGAATAGGCTGTTGATTTAGCTTCCCGGATTTGGCCATTAATGTCATAAGTTGCTTTTACATAAAGCAAATCTTCATCGTCAGGGATTGTGTAACTAATTGTTGCACTTCCATTAAAGTTTTCGACAAATGCATCGCGGGGTGCAGCAGGTGCAATATTGTCGGTCGGCTGTTGTCCAATCGGGTCCTCCGGCATACAACCTGTAACCAATAAAAGGATTGCAAATAGTAATCCTAAGATGAAAAAGAGCCTGATTTTGGACAAGGCAGTATTTTCTGCTATTGGATACCCGTACAAACAGGATTCTAATATATTGTTATTTTTATAGGTCATTTTCCGTTCATTTTAAATTGTCGATTTATTTATCGTAACTTGTGTAACTACTACCATCCCGGGTTTTGGGCCAATAGAGGATTTGTTAAAATAGTGTTCAGGCGT
>JBKDZK010000791.1:0-22595 GCA_047971205.1 Draconibacterium sp. | reverse complement strand
CGAACAGCATTTGATTTTATCTCCTTCGGAACAGGGCACAGCCATATTGAAACCAGGCTGATGGAATTCGATAAACCCATCAACAAGAACGAATTTCTACGCTGGTTTTCGTATTTGATGGATGTAAACAAGCGGCTGATATACCGAACCAAAGGAATACTCTATTTCGAGAACGAACCATTTGAATATATTTTGCAGGGGATTGGCGGCAACTTTGAACTAACAGAAGGAGACCTGGTGCTTGAGCCGGGAGAAAGCAAAGTCGTATTTGTCGGGAAACTGGAAGGTATTCAGTTTTGATCCTTCGTTTCTGAATGGTTTAGTACCATCCCATAAATTGCAGTAAAATAACTATCAGCACGGTTGTTAAAGCAGCTACTCCGATTGCCAGCCCGCTCATGGCGCCTTCGGTTTCACCCATTTCAATGGCTTTGGTGGTTCCCAGTGCATGCGACGAGGTTCCAATACTCAGTCCCTTGGCCACCGGGTGTGTTACACGCAGTAATTTCAGCATAAACGGAGCGATGGACGCACCTAGCAAGCCAGTAATCATAATCGAAATGATGGTGATTCCTTCGTTTGCCTGCAACATGTCACTCAGTCCGATGCCGATAGGGGTGGTAACCGAATGTCCGATAAGGGAGCGCTCCAGAAATTCGTTCATTCCCAGTAAACGACTGAGTACAATGACTGAAACGATGGCCGAGACAACTCCGGAAACAATTCCTCCGATGATCGAATATTTGTGTTCAACCAAAAGTTTACGGTGGCGATACAAGGGCAGGGCCAAAACAACCGTTACCGGTCCCAGAAGTGCATGAATAACACCTCCGCCTTTCATATAATGGTCGTAAGGAATTTCTCCCAAGACAAGGATGCAGATAATAATGACCGTTGATAACAAAAGCGGATTAAGCCAGTTAAATCCCGATCTTCGCCGGGCAAGCGAAATCAGGTAAAAGCAGCCCACTGTCAGAAAAATACCAAAAAGGTGTGCGTTGGTTATCGTTTCCATTTTTCTTTTAGATTGATTAAAAGCTGGGTTGATAAGGCTGTAACAGCCAAAACGATAACCGTTGACAAAACCACCACCAGCGCGGTTTGAAAGTAGTAACCGTCTAATGCATGATAAGTAACCAGTACTCCTACAGTTGCCGGAATAAAAAAGAAACCCATGTTTTGGATCATAAAATCGGCCGTTTCCCGGATGTGCTTTTCTTTC
The DNA here is from genome assembly GCA_047971205.1 of Draconibacterium sp. Lineage (GTDB taxonomy): Bacteria > Bacteroidota > Bacteroidia > Bacteroidales > Prolixibacteraceae > Draconibacterium. Next base: position 21,373 of record JBKDZK010000791.1, on the reverse strand, counting down.
AGAACTCCGGTAAGCAGCAGAACCAGCAGTAAGATCATACCGGTAATTGATCCCGGAATGGGGAGGTGGAGGTAACGGCTCAGTAAGTCGCCCGCCAGGTTAATCCCCAGGATAATAAAAAGTTGTTTTAATACTTTCATAACGAATTGTATGATGAAAGGCCTGATTAGTAGGTGTACGGACGAACATCCGTTATAAACATTCCGGCAGTTTCGGCGGCTTCGATGCCCAATACTCCGTCTTCAAAAACCTGGCACTCGTGTGCCTGAACGCCCATTAATTCCGCACATTTTAAAAATGTTTCGGGTTGTGGTTTGTGAAGGGTAACATCGTCAGCACTTACCACCGCTTCAAAATATTTGTTTAACCCGAGCGCTTTCAACTGAACTTCGGCGCTTCGCCGGCTGGCGCCCGTTCCAATGGCCATCGGGAGTTTCCCGTGGTGTTCAAACACCAGGTCAACCACTGGTTTGTGAGGTTTTAACAGCGAAGCGTTTTCCCAAAACAATTCCTGTTTCATCCTGACAATTTTCTCAGGCGCTTCGTTTACTCCGTATTTTTCTACTACGCGTCGTGCAAAATCGATGGTGGGGCGACCTGTTAATTCGTAAAGAATTTGAGGATCGAAACTAAATCCGAATTGATCGGCAATCATCTCCCATGTTTTCAGATGGAGAGGAAGTGAATCGGACAGAGTTCCGTCCAAATCAAAGATCAGGGCTTTTGCCTCCGGATGAACTGTTATTCCCATGTTTAATTATTTGCCGTCAAAGGTAACAGAAGCCGCTGAGAATTACCTTGCCTTGTGAGGCCAGCGTAAAAATTTAATTATCAGTTAAAAGAAAGCGTTATGGTTGAAACGACAAATAAAAAGGGGACTTTGCGGTCCCCTTCGTTTTATCTGTTGTACGGCTGATTATTGGTTAATTTCCCACGAAATAAAAATATTGGTGTGCATTTCCACTTCATCCGGATTGAGTACATCCGTAATTTTGGCTGCAGCTCCCTCCTGGTCCATCATGGCAAACATCCGCAGTTCCGGTTGTACCGGCCCAATTGATCTTTGGGGTTCCCCGTATTGAATGTTTTTGATTTTTCCGAGCGAAGCTCCCGAAGCTTTGGCAATCCATTCGGCTTTCTGACGGGCATCTTGCACTGCCAGCGTGATCAGCTTTTCTTTTACTGCTTCCATTTGTTCTTCGGAAAGCGAAAAATTGAGGTTGAAGTTCGATTCCAGGTTGTCTTTTATCAACTCAAAGATTTTATCGTTCTTTTTGTAATCCTGCTTGGTTCGGATCGTCACCGGAATATTGGCTTCGTAACCATCAAAAACAGACTGCCGCAGTTCCGGATCGTATTTCTGGATTTCGCGGATTGAATAATTATTGGCTTTGATCAAATCTTTGTCGATGCCGTTTTTTACAAAGAGTTTCTTGATGTTATCCATTTTTTCAACCGCCATTTCGGCACACTTTGTATAGTTATTGTCTTTTACGCTTAGGTTAACTGTAAACGACAAATCTTCGGGCATCAGCTTAACCGATGATTTCCCTTCTACCGCAATCTGGGCACCTGTTGCGGCCGACTGCGCAAACGATGTTGCTGTAATACTTATAACAGCAAGTAATAATAGGATCTTTTTCATGACTTACTTTTTAATAATTTGTGTTGTATGTTTTCTGTTCTGGCTCAGCAGGGATACAAAATAAATGCCAGAAGCCAGCTGATTCATGTTGATGCTGTTGATTTGTTCTTTTATATTTTGCTTCAGAAGCGTTTTCCCAATAGCATTCGTTATGGTAAGTTGTTGAAAATTATCGGAGTTATTTATGGTTAACAAAGAGCTAACCGGATTGGGAAAAATTTTTGTTTTCAACTCTTCTTTTTGCCGTGCTGAAGTCGGTTCCTGCAACTCGATTGATTCAAGAACAATCGAATCAAAATAAACATTATCAGCTGACGCACCAAGGTCGAAGACCAGTCTGGCAGCATTGTCTGAACTGTTCATGGCAAAAACAAAAGAGTACTCTTTGGGGCTTGTTGACAGGGTAATAGAGTTGTAATCGCTGTAAGCTTTCCAGGGATCAGTATTTTGCCCAAGGTAGGCAGTAATCGTACGTTCGGCCGTTGCTTTGGCTGTTAGGGTTACCCGGTACTTTTTCCCTTCCTCCAGCTGAATTCCGTTTTTAACCAGCTGCACAAACCAGTCTTGTGTCCCAATGGTTCCGATGTTTATTTGTAACTGATTATTGGCGCGTTGCAGGGTGGCTGTGGCGGGACTTTGTAAATACAGGTTCCATTCTGAAATGGTTTGCGAAAAATCGGACGAGTAAACCGGAGTTCCGATATAGTAAGCCGGTTCGGGCATAGGGTTGTGCAACAAGGCATCCACCAAAAACTGGTTGAAAGTCTGAGCGCCGGGATTGTAGATTCCAAAGCCAGCACTAAATTCCCAGTACGCCCAGCTCCACCCCAGCGAATCAAAGTAGCGGGCCAGGTAGGTGGTCCATTTTTTTCGCGATGCCTCGTCGGCTTTACTGTACGAACCAAACTCGCCGATGTGTATCGGAATATGTTGTTCCTGTTCCAGTTTTTTTAAAGGGGCAAATTCGTTTTGTATCACCTGTCGCTCGGTTTCGGTATCGGTCCATTGGGTGCCAAGCCAGGCTTCCGAACCTTCCGACCATTCAGCGCCCTGGTGAGTAAAATGAAACGGATTGTAGTAATGGATGGTTAAAATGATGTTTGGATCGTCGGGAATTTCGAGTTTCGACAGGCCTCCCAAACCACCCCATTCTGGTGTTCCGATCAGTACAATCCGGTTCGGATTATCCTGGCGGATGGAGGTAAGGGCATCGGCTAAAAAGTTGTTCCATTTGGTCGCGGTTAGATCGCCGTGTGGTTCATTCAGAATTTCAAAAAGCAACTGATCCGGGTAATCTTTAAAGTACTCCGAGATTTGCTTCCATTGAGCCAGAAAACGCTCCTTTTGTCCGTCAGGATCAGCAAAGAGTGCTTCGTGGTGGTGCATATTGATGATGGCCGACAAACCATTGTTCAGGCACGAATCAACCACCTGTTTTATTCGGTCTAGAAATACCGGGGCAATGGTGTACGGAGCAGTGGGATTGCTGCGGTCGCTCGGTTCCCAGCGAATCGGAATTCGGACATGCGTAAAACCCAAATCGGCAATCATGCGTGGGTAATCCGGTATCCATGGATTTCCCCATGCGGTTTCGGAGGGGGCTTCAAACATGTTCCCGAAGTTTATTCCGCGGCCCAGTTTCGAGTTAATTTCAAAAGCTTTTTCACGGGTTTGGGCAAAAATTGAAAGATGAAATAAAAGCAGGATGGATAGCAGTTTTAGTTTCATAATGCAGGAGTATTGGCTTAAGTTGTAAAAATAACAAAAAGGCCGTAAAATCATTTGTTTACGGCCTTTCTATTTTTAGTTTAAAAATGAGGTTCGCGGTATTTTACGATAAATTCGCTTTAAAAAAATCGATGGTTCGTTGCCAGGCCAGTTTGGCGGCCGCTTCGTCGTAGCGGGGGGTGGTATCGTTGTGAAAACCATGATTTACGCCTTCGTACATGTAGGCGGTGTATTTCTTACTATTGGCTTTTAAGGCAGCTTCGTAGGCCGGCCAGCCTGCGTTTACCCGTTGGTCGAGCGATGCAAAATGGAGCAGGAGAGGGGCCTTTATTTGCAGAACATCCTCGGTTTCCGGTTGGCCTCCGTAAAAAGGAACGGCAGCTTTTAAATCCGGTACCCGTACCGCCATCATATTCGAGATCCAGCCACCAAAGCAGAAACCAACTACGCCAACATTTCCATCACATTCGGGGTGGTTTTTGAGTGTTTCGAAAGCGGCAATAAAATCCTCGAGCATTTCGTTCCGGTCGCGCTTGCTTTGCAGTGCCCGTCCGTCATCGTCGTTACCCGGGTAACCACCCAGCGGTGTTAAGGCATCCGGCGAAAGCGAAATAAAGCCTTCCAGAGCGGCGCGTCGGCCCACATCGGCAATGTGTGGGTTTAAGCCCCGGTTTTCATGAACTACTACAATTCCGGGTAGTTTTTTCGCGTGGCTGGCAGGTCTCGACAGTTGCCCCTTGATTTTTCCTCCACCCTTCGGTGAAGTATATTCGATAGTCTCAGTTTTTAAGCGGCTGTCATCGGCCTTTACCTGGATTTTTTCCTGGTAATCGGGCATTATAAAACTCATCAGCGACGAAACCGTCAATCCGCCCACTGCATAGGCCGAAAGTCGTTCCATAAATTGCCGACGATCGATCTTGTTGTGCGCGTACTCGTCGTACAGGTCAAATACGCCCTGGTCGAGTTGTTCTTTTTTGATGTGCTTCATGGAAAATTATTTTTCTTAAAAACTTGAACAAGAGTGTTTTTGTTCAATCGGGAAAAGACTTTTATCCAGTTTGCATAAAGCGTAATGAAGATGAAATTGTGATTCTTCGGGCAACTAATTCAGCGGCAAAATACGTTGTGACTCGTTTCCAAAGCCTGTTACCTCAATTGCTTTTTCGCGAAGTTTTATAATCGCAAATGAGTTGGTATCTTCTGTTTCAACCATGCCTTTCAGGTTTAAAAAATGGATGTCGTCCGAAAATGTATAATTGCCGGCATGATTGTGTCCGTTCATCCAGCATTTTACCGCATCGTATTTTTTCAGGATATCAACCACTTCTTCTGCATTCCAAAGCGAATGTGCTTCGTAGGGAAGCAGTGGATAATGACAAAACAATATTACTTTTTGCCGACTGGCTTGTGCCTCCTGAAGCTGGCTTTCCATCCAATGAAGTTGTTCTTTGCCAATTCCTCCGTTCCATTCGTGGTAATTGGGTTTGCCTTCATCTTTCAACCTTGCGGTAAGCATCTTGGCTTTTTCTACCGTTTCCGGATTGTTCGATTGAAAAGTCAGATCGCTACCGTTCAGAAAAATAAAACGCCATCCTTCTTGAGTAAACGAATACCAGCTCTTTTCGAGCTTTAGTTTTTGAGGTACCTGTTCAAAATAATCTTTTTTAACCGACAGATCGTGGTTGCCTATTACCTGGAAAACTTCTGTTCTTGATTGTGCAAGAATGGGATGAACGCTGTCGTAGCTGGAGAAATTTTTATCGATCAGGTCTCCCAATCCAACAACAAAGTCCACTTTGTGGCTATTGAAATGTTCGATACAATCTTGCAGTTTATGGAGCGAGTTTCGGTAAAAACGCGTGCCTTTGGTATCGCAGTCGCAATACTGGCAATCGGCAAATACCCCCAATTGAATTTGCGACTTTGCTGCCTGGCTAAAACCAATCAGCCATACAACAAAAAAGAGTTTTACCATCGATTTTCTTGTCATAGAATTGAATTTATACTTCCTGTAACGGCAGGTTTGCTAATTTAGCAAGGAACATTCAAAATTGAATATGCAAAAATCAATAATTCTACTACTAACGCTTCTTTTTAGCTTTTCGGCAATGGCTGAAAATCGTTTGAGTGAAAAAGATGAGAACAATATTCGGAAACTGATTCAGCAACAGGTGGATGCCTGGAACGAAGGCAAGCTGGAGAAGTTCATGGGAACTTACTGGAAATCGGATCAACTTTCGTTTGTCGGAAGCCGCGGCCCAACTTATGGCTGGCAGGCAACGCTGGATAATTACAAAAAGGATTATCCGGACAAAAAAGCAATGGGGCACCTTGATTTAAAAGTGCTGAATCTTTCGCAAATTGATACAAAAACAGTGTTGATGATTGGTCGTTTTGAGTTAACGCGGGAGATTGGCGATGTTGCGGGGCATTTTACCCTGGTGATTCAAAAAATAAAAGGCGAATGGAAAATTATCAGCGACCACTCCAGTGCAGAGAATTGATTTTCTAGTTGATTTTACTTTTCCTTTCTGAATACGATTCGAAGTTTTACGTTTGAATCCACCTTCTCTCCGTTAACCAATTCCGGCTTCCACGCAGGTCCGTCTGTGATGATTTGTTTTGCTTTTGCAAACAGCGTTTCATCGGCCTGGTTCAGGTTTTCGATCGATTGAATCGCGCCGTTTCGGTTTAAATTGATGAGGAGCTTTATCACCACTTTATCTTCCGGATAATTGGGTGGTAAAATGGCTTCTGTGTTTAAGTATTCCCGGTAAGTCTTGTAGCCGGTAACCGGCTCTGCCGCCAGCTTTTGAGATTGGGAAGCAGGACTTACCTCGGTAACACTGCCGATAACAGATTCTTTCTTTTGTGTGCCAAATCCTACTACCACCACTTCGTCCAGGGCTAAAACATCTTCTTCCAGTTCGATGATTGTATTCAGGCTGTCGGCCGGAGAAATTTCCTTGCTTACCATTCCAATAAAACTGACCGTTACGGTTGAAAGGCTGTCTTTCAAGGGCAATACAAAATTGCCATCGATATCGGTAAGCGTGCCATTGGCAGTGCCTTTTTCAGTAAGTGAAACGCCGGGCAAAGGCAATTTATCGGTGCCCGAAATAACCTGGCCGCGCAGTGTTTTGCCCCTTGCCGGGGGGCGCTGCGCTGCGACGGTGGCATAACCTCTTATCTTTATGTTATCTTCCGTTGCCACATGACTGACGATACCTCTTATTTTCGGGGTATCTTTTCGCTGAACCGTTACTCCCGCAACACGCCCCGTTAACATTTCAACCGGCTGGTTTTTTTGTTTGTCAAAAACCTCAGCAAGCATTTTCGGCTCTTTCTTTTCAATCGGTGCCATAACCCGGGCAGCTTTTTCCGGTCTGGATACAATGGGTACTATTTCGGTTGCTGTTATTTCTGGTTCATCCAGTTGCGGCTCTATTTCTATTTCGTTGATTGAGAGTTCTGTATCTGTTAGAGGTGACAAGTCTCCCTTTTTCTGTACTTCGGGAGGGAGCTCCATTTTTTTGGCTAGTGTCACTTCTGGGACAGGATTTTGCTGGTTGATCTGCAGCCATAAAATACCCATCGAAACAAGAATAAGAATGGAAGCCGCCGCAGCAATAAACCTGACTTTCCGGCTTTTCCTGGATGTAGAAATCCGGGCAGAAAGCTCATTGACATGCTGAGCTATTTCTTCCGGGGAAAGCTGTTCCATACCTTCCAGAGCATCGGCCATAAACGGATCTTTTTGCAGTTCTTTTTCAAACGTATTCCGTTCGTCCGCTGTCATTTCGTTGGCACGGTACCTGCTGAAATCATTCAACCCGATATGTTTTTCCCCTTTCTTCATTTCTTTTTATCCAGACAAATCTTCAAATTTCGTTTTGCATTCTGAATATAGCTTTTTACTTTTTTTTCATCCGTTTGCATCAACCCGGCAATTTCGCGGTAACATTTATTGCTGAAATAAAACAAGCGGATGCTTTTTTGCTGTTCCGTCTTCAAATGTTCGATGCATTCCTGCAACGCCTTCTCCAATTCTTCCGTTTGTTCCCCGTCAATAGGATGCATTTCGGCATCGTATTCCATAAAAGAATCGTTCTTTTCTGCTTCGGTCAATGAAACAACCTGCCCCGGTTTTGCCTTGCGCAATTCCATCAAACAATGGTTTTTGCTAACTACGTACAGCCAGCTTTTAAAGTTTCTGATGGTGTGGCGATCTATCTCAGTCTGAACCTTTTCGTAGATTGAGATCACCGCATCTTTGGCCTGGTGGGTATCTTTCAGGTATTTCAGACACAATCCGAAAACCAGGTGAATGTGCCGTTCGTAAAGTTCACCCAATGCACCCACACGCCCTTCTTCAATAAAAAGAGCAAGCAATTCTTCATCGCTTTTTGAATTTCGGTGGCGGTTGTAGATGAGCTTCATGCTGGTGTGAAAATCACCTAAAAGTAGAATAATTCAGAAAACTTTAAAATTTTTTATGGAATTCAGTTCGCTTGTGCATCCTGTTAGTGAATGCAAATTTAAATCTGAAAATTATGAAACAAATATTTTTAATCCTGATGATGGCACTAAGCTTTGTTGCCATGGCTTTTTCAAACGAAAGCAGAGAGATTTCGGGAACAATCACCGATGAATCGGGAGCTGTGCTTCCCGGAGTAACCATAACTGTTGAGGGCACCTCGCGGGGAACGGTAAGCGATGCAAACGGTTTTTATAAGATTACGATCAATCCTGAAGATAAAAGACTGGTATTTTCTTTTGTAGGAATGAAAACCGAAAAAGTGAAAATACCCGGTAGTAACACTTTGAATGTGGTTTTGAAGGCAGATAACGCGAACTTAGATGAGGTAGTGGTGGTTGCTTATGGGGTACAGAAAAATGTCAGTTTGTGCGGTGTCGTTTCGGGAGTAAAAGTAAGGGGCTCTCGCCATATTTGGGCGGCAGCGGATTACAACACCGAAAATTATTCAACCATCCGCGAAAACGGTTTTAAGGAAGTGAAATCCAATCCGCTTTCCACTTTTTCGATTGATGTTGACAGGGCGGCTTATTCCAACGTGCGTCGCTACATCAATCAGGGAAATTTGCCGCCCGTGGATGCCGTGAAAGTGGAGGAAATGATCAATTATTTTGATTACGATTATCCCGCGCCCGGCGGAGAACATCCGTTTAGTGTAAGCACCGAAGTTTCAACCTGCCCGTGGAATACGAAACATTACCTGATGCACATCGGATTGCAGGGAAAACACATTGATAAAACAAACCTTCCGGCTTCGAACCTGGTTTTCCTGCTCGATGTTTCGGGATCGATGGAGTCGCCGGATAAACTTCCGTTGGTAAAACGCGCTTTTAGTATGCTGGTGAATGAATTGCGCCCCGAAGACCGCGTAGCCATTGTGGTGTATGCCGGAGCCGCAGGTAAAGTGTTGGATTCCACTCCCGGAAATAAAAAGAAAACAATTCTGGACGCACTGGAACGTCTGAATGCCGGAGGTTCGACGGCCGGAGGAGAAGGACTGAAACTGGCCTACAAAAGAGCCGGGGAAAACTTTATAAAAGGAGGCAACAACCGGATTATCCTGGCTACCGACGGCGATTTTAATGTAGGTGTTTCCAGTACTTCGGAAATGGAACGGTTGGTGGAAAAGGAACGTGAAAACGGCGTATTTATGACCGTTCTGGGGTTTGGAAGCGGCAATATTAAAGACGATAAAATGGAAACGATCGCCGACAAGGGCAACGGGAATTATGCCTATATCGACAATATTCAGGAAGCGCGGAAAGTCTTCATCACCGAATTTGGCGGAACACTTTTCACGATTGCCAAAGACGTAAAGTTTCAACTGGAGTTTAATCCCAAACAGGTAAGGTCGTACCGTTTGGTAGGCTACGAAAACCGCTTGCTGAATGATGAAGATTTTAACGACGATAAAAAAGATGCAGGCGAAATGGGTGCCGGTCATACGGTAACGGCTTTGTATGAAATAGTGCCGGCCAATGTAGCTGATGACGATCACGAGCCTTCGGTGGATCCGTTGAAATACCAGACCTCCAAAACAGTTTCGGGAAAAGTGGGCGAGGAGTTGCTGACGGTTAAGCTGCGTTACAAAGCTCCCGAAGGAGGCAAAAGCAAACTGCTGGAAATTCCGGTGGAAAATGCTTTGCAGAAAAATACTTCGGATAATTTCCGCTTCTCGGCAGCTGTGGCCGAATTTGGAATGTTGTTGTGCCGTTCCGAATTTGCAGGAAATGCCAGCACCGAATCTGTTCTGAAACTGGCACGCGATGCCAAAGGCGAAGACGAGGAAGGCTATCGTTCGGAGTTTATACAATTGGTAAAAATGGTGGATGACCTGCAATTGCTGGCTGGAAAGGATTGATGTTTGCTCATATTTTCAAGGTAACTCAAACGTTGACGATATGACAAGTTCAATCGAAAATTCCGTTTTAGGAAGTAAACGAAAGAACGATTACCTTTCGCTCATCAAAGTAGTTTTATTAAAAATAACAGGGTAAATGATTTATATCGAACGTATCAAAAATACAAGGTTGCAGAAGGATAGGAATGTATATCCGTACAATATTCCATCGATCTTAAACTTGGAAGAATTAATGTTTCGGAAAAGTGTAACATTTTTTATTGGAGAGAATGGTTCGGGGAAATCTACATTGGCAGAGGCTCTGGCAATTAATGCCGGATTTAATCCTGAAGGGGGAAGCAGAAATTTCAATTTTAGAACACACGACTCTCATTCTGAATTGTATTATGGTATCAAATTAATTCGCGGAGCCTACCGAAATAAAGACGGTTTTTTCTTAAGGGCTGAAAGCTTTTACAATGTGGCAAGTAAAGTTGATAATATTTTGGACCATGATCAAATAATGAGAAATTATGGTGGCTCTCTTCACGAATGTTCCCATGGTGAAAGCTTTCTCGCTCTCGTAAAGAATCGATTTTCGGGTAATGGACTATATATATTCGATGAACCCGAATCAGCTTTGTCAATTAATAGCCAGTTTAGCTTGTTAATTGAAATGAAAAGACTGGTCGGTAACAAATCTCAGTTTATAATTGTAACCCATTCGCCAATATTGATGGCATATCCTGATGCCGATATTTATCAGGTTTCGGATAATGGAATTGAATTAATTGATTATGAGAATACGGAGCAATATCAACTGACAAAGTATTTCTTAGAAAATCATAAAAAAATGATTAAAGAGTTGGGCTTACTATAGATATGGAGGCTACAATTTTATTATCTAAACCGTAAAATAATTATAAAATGAGAAAATTCTTTAACCTAATTATACTACTTGGAATTACCGTAAATGTATTCGGACAGCATGAAATAAAATTTCAGGTAGAGGAATTATCAAAGCCTGAAAGATTATTGTTTACAACAGATTATGATAAGGCTTATAAACACTTGATACTATCTGATCTAAGTATGTCTCTTTTTCAGGTAGAAAAAGACAGTATTGATTTTGCTTACAACATTATTGCAAAAAGCAAGGCACCTGATAAATTGGTAACGCTGGGATATCATTCGTTCTTTAATGGAATGTATCAGGCTTATGCCGACCACAGACCATTTGTTCTATCTCCTGATATGATTTGGTTGTTAATAAGTCAAGGTTTTGCAAGACACGTTAGTGCTAATCCTGAACGATTTAGAAATGATTTTATTGATTTTGACCGGAAGTTGTCTATGGTAGTTGAAGCGGATAAAGATTTACTGAATGCACCGGGTAACTCAAAAGAATGGGAGAATATTTTCCCTCAATTTACGGGACAGATTGCGAAACATACAGGAACGGAACTTATAAATACTTTATCATCCGACTTCTCTACCACTACGGCGGTTGAAAAGCTTGCATCGGAAATAACAATAATGGAAGCGATGGAGCCTTTTTTTGAGTTTGTTGTTATTCGGATTGTTTGTGGAATTCCTGAAATTACATTAAAGGGAACAACTGAGGACTGGCAAAAAATTTATGATAAAGCAAAAATACTGGGAGAATACGATTTGAAGTGGTGGACGACTGAATTGGAGCCAATTTTGGCCGAATTCATAAAAACATCAAAAGGGAAGATTGATAAAGAATTTTGGAGGAATATGTTTAAATATCATTCACAGGAAAAATATGGTGCTCCCAAAATAATCGACGGGTGGATTATTAAGTTTTTTCCGTACGATAAAGACGGCAAACGCAACAGTCTAAAAGATTTAAAGGGGAGCAATAACTTACCTGAAGAGATTGTAAAAGTTGATTTAAAATACATTGAAGCTTCTGGCGATACAACGAAAACAACTCTTCTCGAACTTTGGGCAGGATTTATTGGACTTGAACAGGATTCATGCGATTTTACTTTGACACCAAAGATTGGCTGGATGATTCGAAAAAAGGATGTTGATAATTCCGGGTTAAAATACCAGTTTAAAAGGCAGGCTGATTCTGGCATATCCATTAGAGTAAAAGAGATCCCCGATGCAATATTTGAATTGGATGAGATATATAAACTTGAGATCTCCTTTGTCGGAGACATCTTAATCCCTGATAAACTAAAAGAAATCAAAATAGAGAAACTTGTCTTGTCAGGGAAAATTGATAACCCGGAAATCGATCGGATCAGAAAATTGTTTCCTAGTACGCAATTGGTCATAAACAGGAAAACAATCCAATAGAGTAATCTTTCGTGATTTATCTCAGGGCAGGGATTTGTTCAGTGGTTTTTGGACAACAGGATCCCTGCCTATGGAAATCGCGTTTGAAAATATGGGATAAGCTTTGCTTATTAAAGCAGATAACTGAAAAGAAGTGATTCTTTATCGGTTTTCGAGGCTGAAGTTGCGATGCAGCCGGCCTCGGCCGGTGAGCCGAAAAATCAGTGAGGACGGCGTTAAAAATCGTCCTTGTTTGAGCGAGGAGCGAGCGAGTTTGGACGATTTAGCCGTTCGAACGCCAATTTTTCGTGCGAAGCGGGCGCAGCCTTGAACTTTTTTGCTTCGTTTTTTGGTTCAAGCCAAAAAATGAAGTGGGGTTTGGGGCAAAGCCCCTAAGTTCGTTGTATCGGAATAACATGTGAATAATTATTTTCCGACATTTTCAGGCAAGTACAAACCACGCGAAACAAGAATAAAAGTTGAAAGTGATTTCCCTGGATCCCTGCCATTTCTCATCGCCCCTGTCCGTAACTTTTAGTACATTCGTCGCCCAAATTAAAACACAGAAAATGTATCGGATTGTATTTTTATTTCTATTGTTTGCTCAATTATCAGTAGTTGCCCAAACCAAACAAATGAGCCTCGAAGATGCCATAACGGGGCGTTATACACATTTAAACCCGGCATCGGTCAGGGGACTTTCCTGGCAGGATGATGAAAACTATACGCAGATAAAAAGCGATTCGCTGGTGGTCATCTATGCAAAAACAGGCCGGGAAAAATGCCTGTTCACTACCAACGAACTGCAAGAAATCACCAATGCTTCGTTGCGTTATTTTCCTGCTTTCGATTGGTTGAAAGACGGCTCTTTGCTGGTACAGGCTTCCGGTACTTATTTCGTGGTAAATGCAACCGAAAAGTCGCTGGTTTATTCCATCCAACTTCCGGAAGAAGCGCAAAACGCTGTTTTTTCGGAGCAGGGAAAATGGGTGGCTTTTACGCAGGGCGATGATTTGTATGTGGCCCTGAACGACGGTGTCGTAAAACAAATTACCCGCGACGGTGGCAAGGGCATCGTAAACGGACAAAGCGTACACCGCAACGAGTTTGGCATTTCCAACGGCATTTTTATTTCACCCAAGGGAAATTTTATCGCCTTCTACCGCAAAGACGAAAGCATGGTAAGCGATTACCCGCTGGTGGATTATATGGCGCGCGAAGCCGTCTATACGCCGGTAAAATACCCAATGGCCGGGCTGGCAAGTCACCACGTTACGTTGGGGGTTTACAACATCGAAACCGGTAGCACTACTTTTCTGAAAACAGGCGAACCACTCGATCATTTTCTGACCAATGTTGCCTGGTCGCCCGACGAGAAAAATATTTACATGGCCGAGCTCAACCGGGAGCAAAACCACATGCAGCTGAATTGTTACGATGCTGCCACTGGTGATAAGGTAAAAACCTTGTTCGAAGAAACAGGCGATACCTATGTGGAACCCTTGTTCCCGATAGAGTTTTCAAAAGTAAATCCTGCGGAGCTTTACTACCTGAGCCGTCAGGATGGCTGGTTTCACGTATATAAATACAACACCGAAGGAAAATTGGTGCAGCAAATTACAAAAGGCGAGTGGGAAGTTACCCGCCTGCTTGGTTTCGATCCGAAAGAGAAAAGCCTTTTTGTGGAGGGAACACTGGATAGCCCCATCGAAAATCACATTTACAGGATTGATGTGAAAAGCGGTAAAAGTACCCGGCTTTCGGTGGGCGAGGGGATGCACAGGGCGGTGTTAAGCCCCGGTGCGTCGTATGTGATTGATAACTGGAACGGAGTAGAGGTGCCCCGGAAGGTTGACTTGTTGTCGGCCAATGGAAAAATGCAGCAAAATATTTTTGAAGCGGCCAACCCCTTGGCTGATTACGACCTGGGTGAAACAAAACTGGTTACGCTGAAAACCGCTGATGGAAAATACGATTTGTTCGGGCGTTTGATTCTTCCTCCGAATTTTGATCCCACAAAAAAATATCCGGTGGTGGTGTATGTCTATGGCGGACCGCATTCGCAAATGGTGGATAAAAGCTGGCAGTACCAAACCCGCTGGTGGCAGTATTACATGGCATCGCAGGGGTACATTGCTTTTACCATGGATAACCGCGGCACCAACAACCGTGGCCGGGCGTTTGAAACGGCGATTCATCGTCAGCTGGGAATTCCCGAAACCGAAGACCAGATGCAGGGAGTGGAGTACCTCAAAAGCCTGCCTTATGTGGATGCCGACCGGATGGGCGTTCATGGCTGGAGCTATGGTGGTTTTATGACACTGAACCTGATGATGCGTCATCCCGAAGTGTTTAAGGTAGGCGTTGCCGGTGGTCCGGTGGTCGACTGGAGCATGTATGAAATAATGTACGGGGAGCGTTACATGGACATGCCGCAGGAGAATCCCGAAGGGTACAAAGAAAGCAACATGGAAAACCATGTAAAGGACTTGCAGGGGAAACTGACGCTGATTCACGGTGCGCAGGATGCCACTGTGGTGATGCAGCACAGTATGAAATTTCTGCGCGAATGTGTGAAGCAAAACAAACCGGTCGACTTTTTTGCCTATCCGATTCATCCGCACAATGTACGCGGAAAAGACCGTGTTCACCTGATGGAAAAGGTAAGCCAGTACTTTTTCGATTATTTGTAAAATAGAGGGATCCGATCCGTATCAGTTGAAACGAAAACGGATCGGATCTGTCATTCCGGTGGCCGAAGCCCTCGGAATTCCTCGTCCCCCAGAGTGGAGACAAAGCGTTCCGAGTTCAGAGTGAGTAAAGAGTCGAGTATCCGGGATCCAGTATCAATCAAATTTCAATGTGAGTTAGTAATGCGTCCCTTTAAACCCAAATAATCAGTTTTTTCAAATGTTTCTGAAAATTGAAGAATCCGCTTTTCGGGATCAACGAAAGCCCGAATGTGCAGGATAATTGTTTCCTTCGCATAAATCTTTTGGAACGATGAACAGAATCTGTGATTTATTTGGTATTCAGTATCCCGTGATACAGGGCGGAATGGTTTGGTGTTCGGGCTGGAAACTGGCTTCGGCAGTCAGCAACAGTGGCGGACTGGGATTGCTGGGCGCCGGCTCAATGCACCCGGAAACATTGGAAGAACACATTGTGAAAATGAAACAGGCCACCGATAAACCTTACGGCGTGAATGTTCCGCTGATGTACCCCGAGCAGGAAAAAGTCATGGAGATTATTGCCCGGCACAAGGTTCCGGTGGTGTTTACTTCGGCCGGTAGTCCCAAGAAATGGACGGGCTGGTTAAAAGAGCGGGGCATTAAAGTAGTGCATGTGGTTTCGAGCTCTTATTTTGCGCAGAAATGCGAGGAAGCCGGTGTGGATGCCATTGTTGCCGAAGGATTTGAAGCCGGGGGACACAACGGACGGGAAGAAACCACCACCTTGTCGTTGATTCCGTCGGTACGGAAAGTGACCGGTTTGCCCCTGATGGCTGCCGGAGGTATTGGTTCGGGCGAAGCCATGCTGGCCACCATGGTGTTGGGAGCCGATGGAGTACAGATCGGATCGGCCTTTGCCGTGGCGGAAGAGTCGTCGGCACATCCCGACTTTAAGAAGCTGGTGATCGCCCTGTCGGAGGGAGGAACAAAGCTCGCACTTAAAAAACTGGCTCCTGTGCGCTTGATCAAAAACAGTTTTTTTATGCAGGTGGATGAAGCCGAAAAAGCCGGAACATCAACCGAAGACTTAAAGGAATTATTGGGGCGCGGACGTGCCAAGAAAGGCATGTTTGAAGGCGACCTGGATGAAGGTGAACTCGAAATAGGGCAGGTGTCGGCACAGTTGACAGAGATACTTCCGGTGCATGTAATCATGGAAAAACTGATTCAGGAATACCACTCTGCCAAAGAAGCCCTGCAAAACGAGAAGTTTGCCTGGTAGCCGCAGCCTTTAAGGTTTCACTTTGATTTCCACAAACAGCGAATAATAGTAAGGATCAGCATTGGTGGCACTTTCGATGTACAAGCCCGACTCGTGCAGATTTTGCAGAAAATGGTCCCATTTTACGGCCGAAGCAAAGGTATCCACACTGTCGTTCCAAAGTGTGTTGGCATACAGTATTTTGTCGCTGTAATACATCACTATCTTTTTGAAAAGCGTGAGTTCCTTTTGTTTTTCAGCCAGTTGTTCTTTTAATGACTCGATTCCTGAGAAATACTGGCAGAGCAGGATGGAACCTCCCTTTTTAAGCAACGATGCCGCTTTTTTAAGAACCGCTTTCTGATCTTCCTGGCTGAAATAGAACAGCACATAGTTCATCAGCACAAAATCGTATTGTTCGACGGTATTAAGTTCAAAGAAATCAGTATTGATGATCTCGACATTGGCGTCGGTTGAGAATTTTTCACGGGTTGCATGGTAAACTTCCGGGTTGATTTCAACACCGGTAAGCTGCGAACCGGGAAAGGTTTCGCGAACGAGTTCCACGTAATTTCCATAACCGCAGCCCAGGTCGAATACCTTGGGGTGTTGCAGGTCTGCCGCAAGTTGGCTGATGTATTTTTGAAACAGGGGGCGGGTAAAATTGCAAAAGGCGCTGCGTCCTGATTCGGTATAATAAGCCTCATCAAACGGACTGCGGATTTTGCTGCCTGTCTGAAACTTCCAGAGATGAAACAAAGTCTCGCTTAGCCGTATTTCGTAATCCAGTTGATTCGACTGCACCAGCCTTTCCCGGGTTTTGCGGTGTTTTCGGATGTGCTTAACCGGGGTTTCAGGCTGGCGGTATTTTTTTACCAGGTCGCGTATGTGCAGGAAATCATCCACCAGCTGCCGCTCCGCTTCTGATACTTTTGTATTCGCAGGCTTCTCACTTTTTTCCAGCAAAACAAGGAGCTGGTCTTTAGCCAGACTGCTGTATTCATCCTTTACTTTCCATTGGCTGTCCTGTTTTTCAACAAGGCCCAGATGGATAAGAAAGCGGACAAAAGAATGGTCGGCGGATTTGTTTTCTGCATTTAAATCATCCATGGCAGACTGATTTTGAGAAAGCGAAGCCAAACCGATTACGCGTAAATAATTCAGAAAGCGTTCGTAGAAATCGAGTTTGTAAGCCATCTTCCCCGGTTTCAGAAAACGAATGGTTCGAACCAGGAAACGGGTAGAGGCAGATAACTCAACGGGTGAAGAGGATTCGTTAAAACTCAGGAAGTTTAATTCGTTATTTCGGATCATCAGGTCTTTTTATTCGGTACAACATAAGCATATATTTGGAGAAATCACAGTTTGAAGCCTGTATCCGTGGCATTTTACAACAGGCACCCAAACGTGAAGCTTCATCTGGTTAATATGTAAATTGCATCAAAATGAATCAATTGGAACAAATCAATTGATTTGATTTTCAAATCCCGGGAATATTGTACTCCATATTTTTTGTAGTGTAAGTTATGTAGTAATACCCCAGCATTACATCTTCATAATAAACTTCATTTTTTATGAGTCTTCCATCTTCGCCGTAATAGAACTTATCAATGAACCCAAATAGTTCATTTCCTTCTGTTCTTATTTCCTTTCGGATCAATTTATTATCCTGGTATTCGCAGAAACGTGTGGATACGAGGTAAAAGCTCTGGTCGTCATGTGACCATTTCCAGGCATTTTCCCTCGTTAAATGATCGTTAGAATCGTATTGGTAAATCTTTTTTCCTTCGATACTGTCGGTGTTGGCCCTAAAATAAATATAGGTGCTGTCGAGCGTATTTGCAGAATAATAATAGAGAGAGTTACTCACCTGAAAACTGTCTCTGTTGAAATACTTGGTTTTTACAAGCTTTGAGCCGGAATATTCATATTCCTGGTAATTTTGCAACGACCCCAGCTGATCGTCATGGGTTACTTTCTTTTTAAGGAAGTTGTTTTCATACTCGTATTCCACATACGATCCGTTTCCTTCATAAGTCACAAGTTGCAGCTGATCGTTGTAGCTATAAATCTCTGTTCTGATTTCACCTGAGGGGAAAATCAGTTCTCTTTTGGTAATGAAGTTGTCCGCGTTGTAGTATTCCGAGATGTCGACAAACTCCGTGAATTCTGCATAGGTGGATGATGCGATGAATTTCTTTTTAACAACTGAATCTGAGATCTCAGCTGGAAGCTCTTCTTTTTTACAGGAGGCTAAGAAAATGAATGCGATTAAAATTCTGCTTATTGTTTTCATTGTTGTAGTTATTGGGAAAGTATAAGTGTATTGATTCATTTCGATCGAGGGCTGTTTAAAGACCGAAAAACCTATTTTACTCAATCACTGCATCCGGATTTTCAACCATTTGCCAGGCGTTGTAATCCAACTCCAGATCGTTGATGGCTTTTTCTTTTGTGGGTCTGTAGCTTATCATAATCGCCAGCAGAACAAGAATAAGCCCCAGGAATAGGAAGTTTCCGGATAAAAGATAAGCAATAACGGTTAAAAAGGAAGGGCCTTCAATCAGCGCGAATTTAATAACAAGAGCTGAGCGGTACTCGTCCAGTTTATTTCTAAGGTTGGCTTGTCTTTTGCAAACCTTAAGTCTTGAGTTGAAAAGAAAATTACTTCCGAAAATACCCGCCAGGGCAAAAAACGGAATTGCAAACAAAAATGCTTTGTTCATCTCGTCAATTGCGAGCGATTCAAATCCAATTTTCATTAACACGGTGGATATAATTGTAAAAAAGAGTACGCCCAGAGTTAATGCAAAATGGATAATCTTTAACGATTTGAAATAATCTTTGGTTGTTAATTTTAATGGGTTCATGTTCGTTGGTTGATTTGTTTTGAATTATGATTTTTTCGAATGAATCAGTTGTTCAGAGTAGTTGAGTGTTTTAATCCGCTTTTAAAAATAGCAATCTTTTGTTAAAAAGGGTAGGGTTAGCATTGAAAAGAAAAAAGAAATTTTAGTGAATTAGCGAAGCCATTTTTCCAGTTGAGGGAAGGTGGTAGCACCAGGTTCATTCTCATCATTTTTGCAAAAGCCCATCCAGGTTAAAAGCGGTAGGCCACTGTAGTTTTTGTTTTCAAATTGTTCGATCAGCCAGTCGGCATCGCCTTTGTACCCATCGGGAAGAAATACAACCCGGGCAGGTATTCCCAAATGAAGCAGTGCTGCATACGACCAAAGAATGGCTCCCAGTTCGTCGCCTGGTTTGGGCCATTGCTCCGGCATTTCCGAAGTGCCGATGAGGGGGCGTAAATGAGCTTCGGTAACCGCCACATGTCCGGCTTCGTGCAGCAGATCGCCCGGATATTTCAGCCGGGTTCTGTCGAGAAGTATCCCGCTTTCTTGGGGAAACAGCCCCGGTAGAAAACAATCATCCTTCAAACCGGTTTCCTTTACTTTTATACCGATTTCATTCAGAAAATCAATGATCCGGCCGAGCAGCATTTCATCGTAAGCGGCAGGGGCTGCTTTTGTTTTCGTGTTCATTCTCAAAAGGGTGATAATTTAAAGGAGTATAACAGCCGTTAGCCGGCAAAGTTGAGTGGTATAAAAAAGAGCGTCGTTAATAAATTACATTGGTGCAGATTAATTAACAAACGCCGCCGGAATAAAAATATTGACGGACTTTCATACAACGACGTCCGATTGTCTATACATTTGCGGCTTAATTTTTAGATCTGGTCGTTCATGGCACATTTATTTCAACCCAAATTCTTAAGTGTATTAAAACAGGGATACACCAAACAACAGTTTACCAAAGACCTTTTTGCCGGAATTATTGTAGGTATTGTAGCCTTGCCGCTGGCCATCGCTTTTGCAGTGGCTTCGGGTGTTTCGCCCGAAAAAGGATTGATCACGGCAGTAGTGGCAGGGTTTATCATTTCGGTACTTGGAGGAAGCCGCGTACAGATTGGCGGACCTACCGGTGCTTTTATTGTTATTGTACTCGGAATTTTGCAAACCTACGGTTTTAATGGTTTGCTTATTTCGACCATGATGGCCGGTGTTATCCTGATTTTGTTTGGCCTTCTGAGGCTGGGATCTTTGCTGAAATTTATCCCGCATCCGTTGATCGTTGGCTTTACCAGCGGTATTGCACTGGTAATTTTCTCAACCCAGATAAAAGATGCGCTGGGCCTCACGATCGAAGAACTTCCATCTGCTTTTATTCCCAAGTGGGGAGCCTATTTTTCGGGGCTGGGAAGTATGAATTACTGGGCGCTTGGAATTACGATTGTTACAATACTGATCACTGTGTTTTTCAAAAAAGTAACCAGTAAAATTCCGGGTTCGTTTGTGGCTATTTTGGTGATAACCGCCCTGGTTCAACTGCTGGATGTGCCGGTAACCACCATCGAAACCGTTTTTGGAGAGATTCCCAATAAAATAGAACTGGCTCTTCCGTCGATAGAATGGAGCGAGTTGGGCGCCTACCTGACTCCCGCACTTACCATTGCTTTGCTGGGCGGTATCGAGTCGCTGCTATCGGCTGTTGTAGCCGACGGGATGATCGGAGGCAACCACCGTTCCAACACGGAACTGATTGCACAAGGGGTAGCCAATGTGGTAACTCCTTTGTTTGGCGGAATTCCGGCAACCGGAGCCATTGCACGTACGGCCACCAACGTAAAAAACGGCGGGCGTACACCCATCGCCGGATTGATACATGCGATTACTTTATTGCTGATTATGTTGTTTGTCGGGAAGTGGGCAAAACTGATCCCGATGTCGTGCCTGGCAGGTATTCTGATTGTGGTAGCCTATAACATGAGCGAATGGCGTTCGTTTGTTTCCATTCTGAAAGGATCGGGTTTTGATATCCTGGTGTTGTTGGTTACTTTCTTCCTGACGGTTTTGGTCGATCTTACGTATGCAATTCAGATCGGGGTGGTACTTTCTTCGCTGTTGTTTATGAAACGCATGGCCGACTCGGGAAAAAATGCCACCATGGAAGTGGACAGCGATGTGCTGGAAAATTATGCGTCGTTACCCGAAGGTGTGGCGATTTACGAAATTAGCGGGCCTTTCTTTTTTGCATCGGCCAAACAATATTGTTCCATTCTGAAATCGATCGGATCGAGGTCGCGGGTGCTGATCATTCGTATGCGCCACGTTCCTTTTATCGACACAACGGGTATTCATAACCTCAAGGCAGTAGTATCGGAACTAAAACACGGGCACACAAGGGTTATCCTTTCGGGCAGTAATTCGGTGAGAACAAATTTTAGGATTTGAGTTTTGATGATTTATGCAAAAGGGCATAGCTATTCCATTCCACGGTTTTTGCGGTCACTTGAATTCGCGAAAGATTATATTTTTGC
>JBKDZK010000790.1:0-5587 GCA_047971205.1 Draconibacterium sp. | reverse complement strand
CTATATAAGTAATGTTCTGCTCTGAAAACTATTCCTTCTTCAACCGGATTTTGATGGATGTAATCGATTTTTTGATCAATGACCTTATTGCTCCACAACTCTATGGGTTTATTGTCGCTTCGCCAAAAACGATAACCTTCAGAAGTTTTAAATTGCTTCAATAACCCTTCTTTTCTACTTTCCTGAATATTATCCTCAATAGCTTTAATTATGGCTTTGCTGGTAAATTTCTTATAATCCCGTATGATATCCTGCAATAAAATTTTACCTCTAGCTCTTATTATTAAATGAACGTGGTTTGTCATAACACACCAGGCAAATATTTCAAGGTTTTTATGTGCCTGACAATATTTTAAATTATCAACTAAAATATTCTTATACTCGTTTCGCGTAAATACATCAACCCAGCCTTGAACGGCAAAAGAAATAAAATAAACTCCTTCAGTATTATGGAATTTGTATTTTCTGCTCATTATTGAAATAAGGTAGTTTTTTCAGTCTAATGGCTGAGGTACGGATTACAAATCCGCACCAGCAAAGGAATTCCAGCCATTCGTTTGCTAGTTTACGATTAGACATAAATGACATTTCCTTTGGTAAGGATTTCTTTGTAAAAACGATCTCCTTCCCGGATTCGCTGATTAATTCGTTGTTGATTATCTACAATAATATCTATCGGAATATTCCATTTTTTGGTTAACTCCCACAGTTTCAGTCTTAACTTTAACTTATAGTCCCTGATTTTTGAAGGAGCAATATCTTTTATGACCAATAAGTCAATATCACTTTCGTTATCAGGTTCTCCATAAGCATAGGAGCCAAAAAGAATGACCTTTTCAGGCTCTTCTTCCTTAATGCTTTCAAGGATAAGTAATATGTAATCATTGTTGTTCATACAACACAAATATACTTTTTATTTATTATTTAGTAAGCCCTTCAACAATCCGCTTACAGGCCCTTCCATCCCCATATGGATTATTCGCTTTACTTCCCGATAGCCATCGGGACTGAATTTGTTTCACTTCATTCAGCATGCAGAAACTCAACTTCACGGATGATGGTTGCTTTATCGGTTCCTGTCTCTTATAGATATCGGGTGAAGCTGAACGGGTGCTTCTTCCTGGATGCCGCCTGAGTCGGTGAGGACGAGGAAGGAGGAGGACATAAGGTGGACAAATGGTAGGTAATCTAAAGGTTCAATGAAGTAGGTGTTGGAACTGTGATGGGCAGGTTGCCGCGTCGCTCCTTCGTCGCTCCTCGCAATGACGTGGTCTCCGAACACGTCGGTGATGGCGTTGCGGACATTGGGGTTGAGGTGCATGTTGTTCATATTTCTTCTGTCAGAATGTTTCGAGCAATAAAAAATCGGCTATGTGCAGGTGTTTTATTCCCTCGATGGTGTCGTGCCAGTGCGGGTCCATGGTAAGTACATACTTGGGGTAATTGTCGCGTATGGCCAGCAGTGGTTTGTATTCGCGGTCGATGGTATTTTGCTCGGTCATTTTATAGCTTACCTGTATATAAACTTTTGTGTTGTTTTTTTCGCCGATGAAGTCCACTTCTGTTTGGTCGAGCTTTCCGATAAACACCCGGTAGCCCCTGCGTTTTAGTTCGAGCATCACAATATTCTCGAGTATACCTGCAATAAGCTGGTCTTTATAACCCATAAGGGCGTAGAGCAGCGATTGGTCGCCAATAAAATATTTCTCGTTGGTTTTTAGTATTTCTTTACCTTTTATGTTGTAGCGCGGTATGCGGAAAATAATAAATGCCGCCTCCAGCGCATTCAGGTAATTGTACACCGTGTTCAGATCGAGTTTACGGTTTTGGCTTTTAAAATAATCAGCCACATTTTTCGCCGAGAATTTATTGCCAATGTTATTGAAAACATACTTAACTACCCGTTCAAGTAATTCAATATCGCGTATGTTGTTTCGTTGCACTGCATCGCGTAAAATAACAGAGGCATAAATGTCGTACACAATTTTATAAGCCGATTCTTCGGTATAACTGGCGGTATGGATAGCAGGAAAACCTCCAAGGCGCAGAAAATTTTCAAAATCGTTGTAAACATTCGATTCTTCTTGAAGGTGTTTTCTGAAATGAAGGTATTCACTAAATGCAAGTGTATATAGGGTGATTTCGATGTACCTGCCAGCCAGGTACGTAGCCAGTTCGCCCGATAAGAGTTTTGAGTTGGATCCAGTGATGTAAATATCGGTATCGAAATCGACTTGCAGGGAATTGATGGCTTTTTCCCAGTTTGCCACTTCCTGGATCTCATCGAGCAGGATGTAGTATCGTTGATTTTGCGTGATTTTTTCCTGAACCAGCTGGTAGAGCTGTTTTGCACCGCTTATTTCAGAAAATTCGAAACTTTCGAAATTGATATAGATGATCTGATCTTCTTTAACTTTGTTTAATAACAATTCCTCTTTTAGCAGCATCAAAAGAACAGACTTCCCACTTCGCCGGATACCGGAGATAACCTTAATAAATGGCTTATCGATGAAGGCTTTTAATTGATTGAGATATAATTCCCGCCGTATCATATGAGCTTTTTTGTTCTTACAGACATAAAAATACCAAACATTTACCGATTTTTATGGGTATGGGACGAAAAACTACCTGAAAAGAACACGGATTGCACGAATTAGCCTTGCAAAGCTTCTCTAATTCTATTACACGCCTTCCCATCCCCATATGGGTTATTCGCTTTACTTCCCGATAGCCATCGGGACTGAATTTGTTTCACTTCATTCAGCATGCAGGAACTCAACTATTCGATTACATGCTTGCCCGTCGCCGTATGGATTATTCGCTTTACTCATCGCCTGATAAGCTTTCGGTTCACGAATAAGCGCGGATGTTTCACGAATAATCGTTTCCTTGTCGGTTCCTACCAGTTTTACGGTTCCGGCTTGAACGGCTTCGGGGCGTTCGGTGGTATCGCGCATTACCAGCACGGGTTTCCCTAAGCCGGGGGCTTCTTCCTGGATACCTCCGGAGTCGGTGAGGACGAGGTAGGAGGAGGACATAAGGTGGACAAAAGGCAAGTAATCCAGAGGTTCAATGAAGTAGGTGTTGGAACTGTGATGGACAGGTTGCCGCGTCGCTCCTTCGTCGCTCCTCGCAATGACGTGGTCTCCGAACACGTCGGTAATGGCCTTGCGGACATTGGGGTTGAGGTGCATGGGGTATACAAAGTCAACGTCGGGGTGTTGTTCTGCGAGGTGTTTTATGGCTTCGCAGATGTTGATAAAACCCTGTCCGAAGTTTTCGCGGCGGTGGCCGGTGATTAAAACGAGCTTACGAGGTGTCTTTGAAGAGGGAGATCCCTCGACTTCGCTCGCTGAGTTCTGCATATCGGCATGAGGTCGCTTCGTCGCTCCTTCGTCGCTTCTCGCGAAGTCGTGCCATGAATTTAATTTATCTAAAGGAAGTCCAAGGTCAACAAGTGCTTTTGTTATTGTCTCGTTGATGTTGTGGTCGATTTTCATTTTGTTGATGACCCAGAAAAGGGCGTCGATAACGGTATTGCCGGTGATGTGAATGTTGTCTTCACTTACTCCTTCGTTTAGCAGGTTTTGCTTGCTGAGTAGTGTGGGGGAGAAGTGGTAGCTTGCCAGGCGCCCGGTGAGTTGTCGGTTCATCTCCTCTGGCCAGGGGCTGTAGATGTTATGTGTCCGTAATCCGGCCTCTATATGACCTACCGGTATTTGTTGGTAGAAAGCAGCCAGTGCTGCCGTTGTTGAAGTAGCTGTATCGCCATGAACCAGTACCAGGTCTGGCTGTGCTTCTTTTAGTACGTCGCGCATACCCAGCAATACCCGGGAGGTTACATCATAGAGATCCTGACCGGCTTTCATAATGTTCAAGTCGTATTGTGGCTTGATTTCGAATAGCTGCAATACCTGGTCGAGCATTTCGCGGTGTTGCCCGGTAACGCACACCAGGGTTTCAAATTGTTCGGGATGTTTCTGGAATTCTTTTACCAGGGGGGCCATTTTGATTGCTTCGGGGCGGGTGCCGAAGACGAGGAGGATACGTTTTGTTGTTATTGTATTTGTCATTTTATTAATTGTTTTTTGCTTAGGTAATGAGTTCC
The DNA here is from genome assembly GCA_047971205.1 of Draconibacterium sp. GTDB lineage: Bacteria > Bacteroidota > Bacteroidia > Bacteroidales > Prolixibacteraceae > Draconibacterium. Next base: position 1,479 of record JBKDZK010000790.1, on the reverse strand, counting down.
CTTCGTCGCTGCGCTCCTCGGGAAGTCGTACTATAAACATTGTTAGGTGTAGGGACTTTCCTATTTCTTAACTTTATTTGTAGTAAGGTTCCGCGAGGGAGGCACGACCGAAGCGGCCTCATCTCCCAGCACCTTACAATGTTTCAAAGAGGTCTTTCCATTCAGGATTCATCTCTTCGATGAGTTTTATCTTTTTAGCTCTGGAGCCTGCCTTGATTTGCTTTTCTCTTTCTCTAGCGTCTATAATACTATCGAATTTCTGGAACCAAACGAGTTTGTCGGCATGGTATCGTGCTGTGAAAGCGTTAGGGTATTTTTTATGCTTGTGGCTCTTGATGCGTTCTTTTAGCTCACTTGTTACTCCGGTATAGAGAACTTTGTTGTGTTTATTTGTTGTTATGTAGGTCCAGGCAGTCATAAGTAGTCCTCTGCTGAGGTAGTAAGGCTGCCGCGTCGCTCGTTCCTCGCTCCTCGCAGACTCTTTCTTTAAATATTGTTAGGAAAACGGAGTGCCCTTATCGTTTAAATATCCCGGCAAAATCCAGGATTACCTTTTCTTCGTTGTATTCCAGTGTTTTGAATTCATTATGAGCCACCAAAAAGGCGATAATGTCTGCTTTTTCGTAGGCTTCTCGGTAGTTGGTAAGTTTAAATACCGAATGTTCCTTGATATTGGGCTCAACCACCAGAAAGTTGTTTTGTTCGCTTTGCATTACCTTCTGGGCGATGTATTTGGCGGGACTTTCGCGCAGGTCATCAATGTTGGGTTTAAAGGCCAGTCCCATAATGGCAGTCGTGGGTTTGCGTCCATTTTTAAGCTCAAATTCCAGCATGGCTGTTTTTGTTTTTTCGGCACACCAGAAAGCCTTGTAATTATTTATCTCGCGTGCGGTATTGATAAGCCGCGATTCGCGCGGGTAATCCGAAACAATGAAGTAAGGATCAACAGCAATACAGTGACCTCCCACTCCGGCACCGGGTTGAAGGATGTTAACACGGGGGTGCTTGTTGGCCAGTTCAATGAGTTTCCAAACGTTGATTCCTGCTTTGTCGCAGATAAACGATAATTCGTTGGCAAAAGCGATCTGAGCGTCACGCGAAGAGTTTTCGGTGAGTTTGCACATTTCGGCGGTTCGTGCGTTGGTGCTGTGTAGCTCTCCTTGTACGAAGGTGCGGTAAAACGCTTTGGCTTTTTCGGTGGAATTTTTGTCGATTCCTCCAATCACCCTGTCGTTATGAACCAATTCATACAACACATTTCCGGGTAATACGCGCTCGGGGCAATAGGCAATGTATATTTTGTTTTTTAACTCCGGGCGTTTCTGAAAAATCAGATCAGCCATTTTTTCGGTGGTTCCTACTGGGGATGTGGACTCAATGATGTAAGTATCACCTTCCTTCAAAAAAGGCAACACTGCCATGGTAGCACTTTCTACAAAGGAGATATCGGGTTCATGGTTTCCTTTGAAAGGGGTAGGG
>JBKDZK010000789.1:0-18105 GCA_047971205.1 Draconibacterium sp. | reverse complement strand
AAAACCTATACCGACAGGTCCTTGCCATCTTCCTGAATCCGGAAAACCTTACCCGACCGGCCCTGACCAATTAGTGCACCTTCATTCTCTTGCTTCAAATTTGTCTTCATTGCTTAATGAGCGCAAAAATACTAACTTAACGCTAACAAACCTAAATACATAGCTCAGGTTATCTATACATTAACAACCCGGCAGGCATTTTGTCCGACAAAATCCTGAAAATCCGATCGAAATAACTGATTACCAATAAAGATTAGCCAAAAACAGGTCTCTCAGAACCGCTCCGCTCTAAAGAGCGCTACTTTTTTAAGAGCCCCTCTTTTTCGTTCCAGGGATCAATAAAAACCAGCAAAAGAATTGTTACAAAAATGGCTTCCCACAACTCCCATATTCTTCTGTCAGGAACAAGCAAAATGGGCAAGGTACAAACAAGCAGCATCACTGAATATTGAATGCGTGGCAGCGGAACCCCAAACAGGTCGACCAACTTTTTAAATCCATTCCATTTCCGGTAAAGAATAAGAGAAAGGAAAAAATAGGCACCAAAAACAATTACCAGTCCCCGCGAAAAGATGAGTTTATTGATATTCACACCGCCAATTTCCAGGTTATGAAGATTGGTTTCTCCCTGCAGGTTGTTTTGCATAAAATAGTCGCCTGCCTGAATGGAAAAAATTCGCTGTCCCCAGGAAATTTCTTCGCCAAAACCAAAGAATGCCCCCAAAACGATCAACACATTCAGAAACATCCAGTACTTGTTTCGCTCTCCGCGTTGCCGGATCAGACGCAACAACGATAAAATGGAAATCATCAGCAGCCCTAATGCGGTAATGTTCTCAAAAAGGCCGTCTTCAGCCACCATTTTGTGGTAAAAAGGCTCTGCAAAATAAAACGACGAAATCGCCAGCAACGAACCTGCAATAACGACGTACAATAAAATCATTAATGTTTTCATCAGCTTACTATTGTTTATTTCGGGACAACAGGTAAAATCTGTCAACACCCCAAAAGTCATCCGGTATAAATCACAACTACAACCCTGCCTCTCTGTCTCCTCAATACAGGATCAGGCAGCCCTGTTTTCCTAATTTTATTATCCGCACAAATGTAGCAATATTCCCCAAACAGCACCCGATGAAAAACACTCCTAAATACACAGAATCAGCTTATCTTCCTTACCGAAAACACTCGAAAATCGCAGTCTCAAGAAATCAATCTTCCACTAAACCTCCATCAATTTGACCAGAAAAACGACCGTATGGTAACATTTGGCTCTTTTACGCCCAAGAAACAAACACGAAATTTTATCTTTGCAACGCAAGTCATTCCGTAATTAACTGAGATATAAAGCGGTTGTTTTTGCCGCGCGAAACAGACACAGATCCACCGATTGGCGGATAACACAAAAGAGAATGATTGCAATGCAGGTTCCATCCGTCGGCTGACGGACCGTTGAAACTAAATAATTTTAATCACATGAAACTTTGGGATAAAGGAACACCGGTAAACAAAGCCATCGAAGAATTTACTGTAGGAAAAGACCGCGAGCTCGATCTTTATCTTTCCACACACGATATACTCGGCTCCATGGCGCATGTAACCATGCTTGAATCAGTTGACCTGATTGAAAAAGACGAATTGCCAGTCCTGCTCAGCGAACTAAAAAGACTGCACAAGGAAGCATCTGCCGGAAATTTCGTGATCGAAGAAGGCGTAGAGGATGTCCATTCGCAGGTTGAATTTTTGCTTACTCAAAAACTGGGCGATCTCGGAAAAAAAATACACAGCGGGCGCTCCAGAAACGATCAGGTATTACTCGACCTGAAACTTTTTACCCGCGAGGCAATCAAGGAAATTGTTGAAAGCACCAGCGCCCTGATTGATGTTCTACTGAAGAAAGCAGACGAAACAAAAGATATTCTGATGCCGGGTTACACCCATCTTCAGGTGGCCATGCCTTCGTCTTTTGGTTTGTGGTTCAGCGCCTATGCTGAAAGCCTTACCGACGATCTGGAACTGCTGGCTTCAGCTTTCAGAATCACTAATCAAAACCCACTGGGCTCGGCCGCCGGCTATGGCTCTTCGTTTCCCTTAAACCGGCAGATGACCACCGATTTACTCGGATTCAGTAACATGAACTACAACGTGGTTTATGCGCAGATGGGACGCGGAAAAGTTGAAAAGATCGTTTCGTTTGCCTTGGCCAACCTGGCTTCAACGCTCTCCAAACTTGCTTACGATGTTTGCCTGTTTATGAGTCAAAACTTCAATTTTGTAAGCCTTCCTGCTGAATTCACCACCGGGTCGAGTATTATGCCGCACAAAAAGAATCCGGATGTATTTGAGCTTACCAGGGCGCGCTGCAACAAACTACAGGGAGTTCCGGGACAGATTAGCATGATTGTCAACAACCTGCCAAGTGGCTATTTCCGCGACCTTCAAATGGTAAAAGAAGTTTTCCTGCCTTCATTCAAGGAAATGAACGACTGCCTGAACATCGTAACTCTTGCCGTGAAAAACATGACCGTCAACACAGGCATTCTGAACGATTCGAAATACGACTTTCTATTTAGCGTGGAAGAAGTAAACAAGCTTGTATTAAACGGAGTTCCATTCAGGGAAGCTTACAAACAAGTGGGAGCACAAATTGAAGAAGGTCGGTTTCAGCCTGAAAGATCGGTAAAACACACCCACGAAGGGAGCATTGGCAACCTTTGCCTGAACAAAATTGGCAAAAAAATGGCAACAGTGCTGCAAGGCTTTCATTTCGAAAGAATTGAAGAAGCGAAAAACAAACTACTGAACGGGTAGCCTCCAAGGCCCGAAAAATCTTATAAATAGTACAACCCCCAAACATTCGCACCCCACCTATACTCAATTCATGCAGAAAAACCAAAGTTAATTGTATGTTATTAAACAATCTATCTTGACTTCATGATTGTAATTCTTATCGCCTTTCATTATTTTTGGTTTCACTCCGTAAGTAAAACTTAACTTTATCTTACAAATTGGCAGTGCTTGATTTTTCAGACAGCGGTTAAGCACTGCACTATAAGGGAACTTTAAAAACAGAAAGGAATAATGATGCAGAAGAGACTACCTGTAGCACAGGGACTATATAGCCCTGCGAATGAGCATGATAACTGTGGGATTGGATTTGTGGCACACATAAAGGGAAAACCTTCACACGATATAATTAACCGCGGACTGGAAGTTCTGCGCAACATGGATCACCGCGGTGCAACCAGCGCCGATAATTCGACCGGAGATGGCGCAGGTTTGCTGATGCAGGTCCCGCACGAATTTATCACAGAAGAACTGAAACTGGACGTAGGGACACAGGGAAAATACGGAACCGGACTGGTTTTTCTTCCCAAAGAAGAATTCGAAGCCAATATCTGTATTGAGATTCTTACAAAACACATCGAAGCCGAAGGGCTTACTTTAGTTGGCTACCGCGATGTACCGGTTGACCAATCGGCTCCGGGAGAGATTGCCAAAACTACCGAGCCGGCAATCAAACAGGTATTTGTTAAGGCCAACCTTGAAAGAGATGCACTGGAGCGTAAATTGTACATTGTCCGCAAACTGGCTGAAAAGGGAATCAGGGATTCCAACCTGAAAAACAAATCCAGCTTTTACCAGCCAAGTTTGTCATCCAAAATCATGGTGTACAAGGGGATGTTTACTCCCAACCAGTTAAAAGCCTATTTCCTCGATTTCAAAAACGAAAAACTCAAAAGTGCCATTGCACTGGTGCACTCGCGCTTTAGTACCAATACTTTCCCGACCTGGGATTTGGCGCAACCTTTCAGAATTGTAGCGCACAACGGCGAGATCAACACGGTAAAAGGAAACCGTCTTTGGATGCAGGCGCGCGAAGCACTGATGAAATCAGAAGTATTCGGCGAAGACCTGCAAAAACTTCTCCCGGTTATCGAGCCTGGAAAATCTGACTCAGCATCATTTGACAACGTGCTTGAATTCCTGCACATGACAGGGCGCTCGTTGCCGCATTCATTGTGCATGATGATACCGGAATCATTCAACCAGAAAAACCCGATTCCGGACAGTTTAAAAGCATTTTACGAATACCACTCTACCATCATGGAGCCATGGGACGGCCCGGCTTCAATGGTTTTCTCCGACGGACGTTACATTGGCGGAACACTCGACAGAAACGGGTTACGCCCATCGCGCTATGTGATCACCAAAAACAACCTGATTGTAATGGGTTCTGAGGTAGGTGTTCAAACTTTCGCTCCGGAAGAAATCAAGGAAAAAGGCCGTTTGCGCCCCGGTAAAATCCTGCTGGTAGATACTCAACTCGGAATCATCATTCCCGACGAAGAAGTAAAGGATCAGCTCAGCAAAAGAAATCCTTATCAAATGTGGTTGAAAGAAAACCGCATGCAAATGAAAGATATTTCGGTAAAACAGCGCGTGTCTTCTTCGATTGATAACTTTGAAACTTATTCCAAAGTGTTTGGCTACACCAAAGAAGACATGTACGAGATTATCAAGCCCATGAGTACGGGTGCGGCAGAGCCAACCAGTTCCATGGGGAATGATGCTCCTCCGGCTGTTTTCTCCGACAAGCCCAAACGCCTGTTTGATTACTTCAAACAAATGTTTGCCCAGGTAACCAACCCTCCTATCGATCCGATTCGCGAAGGATTGGTAATGTCGTTAACCAATTACATTGGAGCGCTGCATTCCAATATCCTGGACGAGAGCCCCGAACACTGCAAGCTGGTTAAACTTGATGAGCCACTGATTACCAATACTGACCTTGGTAAAATCAAGGATCTGAAGGATGAGATGTTCACCCACAAAACCATCCCGATGCTGTTCCCGGTAAAAGACGGCGAAAAAGGCTTCCAAAAAGCCGTAAGCAACATGCTGGTTGCAGCCGAAAAAGCAGTAGACGACCACAAGAATTACATCATCCTTACCGACAGGGGTATCTCGGAAGAAATGGCGTCTATTCCTTCATTGCTGGCAGTGTCGGCCGTTCACCATCACCTTATCCGCAGCAAAAAAAGAATGCAGGTAGGTATTATCGTGGAAACTGCCGAAGCCCGCGAAGTAAACCATTTTGCCTTGTTGCTGGGATACGGAGCAAGTGTAATCAATCCCTACCTGGCATTTGCCGCCATCGACCACATGGTAAAAGAGGGCAAAATTGAAATGGATTATGTGGAAGCCCGCAAAAACTATATCAAAGCAGTTGGGAAAGGCCTTTTGAAGGTATTCTCTAAAATGGGTATTTCAACACTGAGAAGTTACCACGGTGCACAAATTTTTGAAGCGATCGGGGTGAGCAACGAAGTTATCAACAATTATTTTACCGGAACCACCTCTAAAATTGGCGGTGTGGGCATGCAGGAAATCTGCACCGAAGCCAGCATGTTTCACGAGCAGGCCTACAAAGCAGACAATGCTCCGGAGCCTTTCCGTTTCGAAAATTCGGGCAATTACGCCTGGCGGAGATACGGGGAGCACCATGCCTGGAACCCGGAAACAATCGGATTACTGCAATGGGCAACCCGCACCAACGATTACAGCAAATACAAGGAATACAGCACACTGGTTGACAAACAAAACCGGCAACCGGCCTTTATTCGTGGCTGCATGAAATTCAAGCAAAACCCGATTTCGCTTGAAGAAGTAGAGCCGGTCGAAGAGATCATGAAACGCTTTGTAACCGGCGCCATGTCATATGGGTCGATCAGCAAAGAAGCCCACGAAGCGCTGGCTGTTACCATGAACACAATTGGCGGTAGAAGCAACACCGGAGAAGGCGGTGAAGATCCGGTCCGCTTCGGCACACTGAAAAACAGCAAAATCAAACAGGTGGCTTCCGGACGTTTTGGTGTTACCAACAACTACCTGATAAACGCCGAAGAACTGCAAATTAAAATAGCCCAGGGAGCAAAACCCGGAGAAGGCGGTCAGTTGCCAGGATTCAAGGTGAACAAGATCATTGCCAAAACCCGAAATTCAACTCCGGGCATTACGCTGATCTCGCCACCACCTCACCACGATATTTATTCAATCGAGGATTTGTCGCAATTGATTTACGACCTGAAGATCACCAACCCGAGAGCCAAAGTTTCCGTTAAACTGGTTTCGGAAGACGGTGTGGGAACCATCGCGGCAGGTGTTGCCAAAGCATTCTCGGATGTGATCATTATTGCCGGTGCTGATGGAGGAACGGGTGCCAGTCCTGCCAGCTCGATCAAACACGCCGGATTACCGGTTGAACTTGGAATTGCAGAAACACAGCAAACACTGGTACTTAACAACCTTCGTGGCAGAGTGAAACTTCAGGTGGACGGTCAGCTAAAAACCGGCCGCGATGTAGTAACACTGGCCTGTTTGGGCGGCGAAGAATTCGGATTCTCCACTTCTGCACTGATCGTTCTGGGCTGCATCATGATGCGTAAATGCCACATGAATACATGCCCGGCGGGTATTGCAACACAAGACAAACAACTGAGAAAACGTTTTATTGGGAAATCAGAATACACGGTTAATTTCTTCCGTTTTATTGCAGAGGAAATTCGTGAATACCTGGCTGAAATGGGCTTCCGTAAATTCAACGAAATTGTGGGACGCACCGACCTGCTCGAGGCAAACGACGAAGTTACCAACTGGAAAATGAAAACAGTTGACTTCTCGCGTCTTCTTTACGTGCCCAAAGAAGCTGAAAACACCGATATTCACAATACAGCCGTAAACACCCAGGATACTTCGGGCCATATGGATCACACCTTGATTCGCGATGCAAAGAAAGCATTGAATGGCGCGGAGAAAGTCTGGATGTCAAGAGACATTGTAAACGTTGACCGTACAATCGGCGCCATGTTATCGGGAGAAATCTCGAAACGTTACGGCGAAGCGGGTTTGCCGCAGGATACGATTAACTGTACTTTCCACGGCACCGCCGGACAAAGTTTCGGAGCTTTCCTGGTAAAAGGTGTAACCTTCCGTTTGGAAGGCGATTGCAACGACTACATCGGGAAAGGACTTTCGGGAGGTAAGATCATCGTGGTTCCGCCACTGGGATCGACCTTCAAACCGGAGGAAAACATCCTGATCGGCAACACCTCGCTCTACGGAGCAACCAGCGGTGAAGCTTATTTCCGCGGCGTGGCAGGAGAACGTTTCTGCGTGCGTAACTCGGGAGCAAAAGCGGTGATTGAAGGAACCGGCGACCACTGCTGCGAATACATGACCGGCGGACGCGTGGTTGTTCTGGGAAAAACAGGACGAAACTTTGCAGCCGGTATGAGTGGCGGGATTGCCTATGTACTGGATGAAACCGGAAACTTTGACTATTTCTGCAACAAAGGTTTGGTTGAACTTTCTCCTGTTGAAGACAAGGCAGACATCAAAGAGCTTCAGGATATGATCAGCAAACACCTGACTTACACCCAAAGTTCCGTGGCGGCCACGATCCTTACCAACTGGGAAGCCTATCTTCCGAAGTTTGTAAAAGTGATTCCGTTTGAATACAAGAAAGTATTGCAGGAACAGAAGCTGAAAGAGTTACAGAAAAAACTACAGCTGACAGAAGATGATCCGTCACGCCACGAGTAGAGATTAGTTACAATTATCAAAAATCGAAAAAAGAGGAACAAAGATATGGGAGACCCAAAAGGATTTATGACAGTTGGCCGCATCGAAGCAGGCTATCGTCCGAAGGAGGAAAGGATCTTCGACTATGGTGAAGTTGAACAAACACTGAACGAGAAAGACCGGAAACTACAGGCTTCGCGCTGTATGGATTGCGGCATTCCGTTTTGCCATTGGGGTTGCCCCGTGGGAAGCAAAATTCCGGAATGGCAGGATGCTGTTTACCGCGGAAACAAGGCAGAAGCTTATTACATATTACATTCGACCAATAGCTTCCCTGAAATTACAGGAAGGATTTGCCCGGCACCCTGCGAAAAATCGTGTGTATTGGCTATTCACGACGAAGCGGTTACCATCCGCGAAAACGAATGTGCCACCGTAGAACAGGCCTTTGATGCAGGTATTGTGGTGGCCAACCCTCCGCTCACAAGAACCGGTAAAAAAGTAGCGGTTATTGGCTCGGGCCCTGCCGGATTGTCGGCAGCCGACCTGTTAAACCGTGCCGGCCACTCGGTTACCGTATTTGAAAAAAATGATGCGATTGGCGGATTGCTGCGTTACGGCATCCCGGATTTCAAACTCAACAAAAGGATTATTGATCGCCGCCTGGCCTTGTTTGTTGACGAAGGTATTGATTTCAAAACCAATGCAAACGTAGGTGTCGACATCACCAGGGAACAATTGCTGAAAGATTTTGATGCGGTTGTTTTGGCCATCGGAGCCGAACAACCACGTAACCTGGAAGTAGAAGGCCGCGATTTAAAAGGCGTATATTATGCAATGGATTTCCTCACCCAGCAAAACAAAGTGGTGGCAGGCCAGGAGATCAAAGCCGAAGAAAGAATTCTGGCTGAAGGTAAAAATGTTCTGGTAATCGGAGGTGGAGACACAGGATCTGACTGTGTAGGCACTTCCATCAGGCAAAAAGCAAGTTCTGTAACCCAGATCGAAATTTTACCCAAGCCTTCTGAAAAGAGAGACAACAACAATCCATGGCCCTACTGGCCCAACACGTTGCGCACTTCCAGTTCTCATTTGGAAGGATGCAACCGCCGCTGGAGCCTGAACACCAAACGCTTTATTGGCGAAGACGGCGTACTAAAACAAGCAGAAATTGTTCAGGTAGAATGGACAAAAGACGATGCCGGCCGCTGGAAAATGACCGAAGTGGAAGGAACCACCGAGATTGTGGACGTTGATTTGGCCTTGCTTTCGATGGGTTTCACACAGCCTGTTCACAACGGGCTACTTGACAGCCTGGGAGTTGAATACGATCCGCGCGGAAACGTAAAAGTGAATGAGCAAAAACAGACATCGGTCGACAAGGTATTTGCAGCAGGAGATATCGAACGTGGAGCAAGCCTTGTGGTTCATGCTATTCAGGCCGGTAAAGTAGTGGGCGAAAACGTAGATGCTTTTCTTCGAAAATAATTAACACGATGGATTTGGATCAAGAAATCATATAGTGCAGTTTTTTCAGGGGGAGCTGGGCAACAGGAAATTTCCTAACTAATCACTATTCCTTGACCAGAACGTGATAAAGCCAGGTTCCCCTTTTTTTAGGCAAAATTTTAATTCTTATAATGTTTTTTACCTGGGCCGAAGTAAGGCCCCTGGAAGAAATTACGGCAAGAGGCTGGTTCAGGTAAACTGAAACGGCCTTTTTTGTTGTTACTCGCAAACCTGACGGGTTATATCTTCAATTCAACCCCTTCCGGCCGTTTGTGTTTCCAGCGCCGGTGGCTCCACAAATAATATTCGGGTGCCTCGTGTATGGCCTCTTCCATTTTGCGAATATAGGTAAGCAAAATCTCATTGGGAGCAGCCTTGGCGGGTTCTTCCACCATCAGCGAGAATTCATATTCGTACTTGCCCCTCCCTACTTTTCTTACTTTCTGAAAAAATACGGGCTGATTGGTTTTTCGTGCGATCTTTTCGGGACCGGTAAAAAAGGCAGCTTCACGATTCAGAAACATGGCCCACGACCCCAATTCGGCCAATGCACTTTGATCGGCCACCAGCCACAACAAAGTAGACACTCCTTTTTTTACTTCATCGAACGCAACTTTTGCAGCACGCCCCATTTGCACGGCCCGTCCGCCCCATTTCTCGCGCGAATGCAACAAAAAATCATCCATCGGCTGGTTATCCCTCATTTTATTGTAAACCATCAAAATACGATGCTTTGACAACTTTTGCAGATAACTTCCCCACTCCCAATTGTTGTGATGATAAGCCAGTACAATCACTCCCTTTCCCAATTCTGCGAACCGGTTCATTTCCTCCACTCCCACAAAACGCACCCTCTTCTGCATCTGTGCAGGAGTCATATAATGCAGCTTCACCGACTCTATAAAAACGTCGGCCAAATGCTTATAGAAGCGGTTTCGCAATGGAAGAATTTCATCGTGTGTTTTTTCAGGAAAGGCAGTCTGAAGATTTTCCAAGATCACAGCACTACGGTACCTGACAATATGTTTTAGCAGCAGGTAAACCAAATCCGACAAAAAATACAAAACCCCAAAAGGCAAAAATGCTATTCCTTTCAAAAGCAAAACCACACATTTGTTCAATGCGTTGACCAACCAACCGGTGGAATCCTGACTTCTTGTATTTGTTGTCGTCATTTAAAAACAGGGAGAAGTATTAATGCTGTTAAATACTTTTAAATTTGACGTAAAAGTGGTCTCAAAACTACATTTTTACGTTTACATTCGCTAAAATTATCGTTACATTCGACACAAAACAATAGCATGAAGACAATCATTTCTATCGTATTATTCGTTGTTCTTGGATACAACCTTATGGCACAAAGTACTTTTATTGCACACCGCGGAGCTTCGTACCTGGCTCCGGAAAATACACTGGCAGCGGTCAACCTGGCATGGGAACTCGGTGCCGATGCGGTGGAGATTGACATTCATCTTGCCAAAGACAACCGCGTAATGGTTATTCACGACAAGGACACCAAACGTACCTGCAACGGAAAAAAGAACCTGGAAATAAAATCAACCCCGTCTATCCTGCTGCGCGATCAGGATGCCGGCATTTGGAAAGGAGAAGAGTTTAAAGGTGAAAAAATCCCGTATTTGTCAGAAGTCATTCAAACCATTCCGACCGGGAAAAAGCTGGTGGTGGAGATAAAATGTGGTGCCGAAGTAATTCCGGCACTGGAGCGCATTCTGGAGGAAAGTGGCAAACAGGATCAAATTGTATTTATCAGTTTTAACTGGGATGCGATTGTAAAAGCGCAAAAAGCATTTTCTGCCAATAAATGCTACTGGCTAAGTTCTTCAAAAAAAGGATTAAGCAACAAAATGGAAGAAGCTGCCGCCAACAAACTGGCGGGGGTCAACTTGCAACATTCCATTATCGACAAGGACGTAATCGCAGCTGCCGAAAAACTGAACCTCGAAGTATTAACCTGGACAGTAGACGATCCGGCAGAGGCCAAACGACTTGCAGATATTGGAGTAAAAGGTATTACAACCAACCGTCCCAAATGGCTGAAAGAAGAAATGTCCAAGCTATAACGACAGGAAATAAACCAAAAGATTTCAAGGATATTTACAGAATCCGTGGAGGTACATCTCTGCGGATTTTTTTTTGAAGCAAAGTATACTCCTGCTCCCTTTTTTATTGACAGTACCCCCGGAGAAACAAATTCCACGATAAAAAAGGGCAAAAAAAGGCAGCTTCTACAAGCTGCCTCAAAGCCATGAAAACAATTAAACAATGTTCAGAAAACAGAAAACTAGAAACAATTAAATAGTCATTATATCTTTTTCTTTAGCTTCCACTAAAGAATCGATCTTCTTCGAATAGTTGTCAGTCATTTTTTGTACATCTGCCTCGGCATCCTTTTGGATATCTTCCGACAAACCATCTTTTTGTAATTTCTTCAGGGTGTCGTTGGCATCTTTTCTTGCTGACCGTACACTGATTTTGGTATTTTCACCTTCATGATGCGCCTGTTTTACCAAGCTTCTCCTTCTTTCTTCTGTCAATACAGGAATGTTAATTCGAATGATATCTCCGTTGTTATCCGGATTAAAACCCAAATTAGCTGCCATGATTGCCTTTTCAATTTCAGGAATCAATTTCTTTTCCCAAGGTTGAATTGCAATTGTTCTTGCATCGGGTGTACTCACATTTGATACCTGACTTAGCGGCACCAAACTTCCATAATATTCTACATGAACGCCATCCAACATGGTTGGTGAAGCTTTTCCTGCTCTAATGTGAACCAGCTCCTTTTCGAGGTGCCCAACTGCTTCCCCCATCTTCTCTTTACAGACGTCTAAAACGAATTCTACTTCCTCTTGCATTAGTTAAAACACTGTATTACCAACCGTGGATTGTTAGCAAATATAGAAAAAATATATAAACGCGAAAATTTTTTAAATAATTTATTCCCAATTCAAATAAACCCGGATCAGTTATGCACAATCGTTCCAATTGGCTCCCCATTCATAACTCTTTGCAAATTACCTTTTTGATCCATATTAAAAACCAGGATAGGCAAATTGTTTTCCTTACACAAAGTTGTCGCGGTCAAATCCATTATTCGCAAATTGCGCGCATAGATCTCGTCAAAAGTGATGCTTTCGAATTTGGTTGCTGAAGCGTCTTTCTCGGGATCGGCCGAATAAATTCCATCCACTCGGGTACCTTTTAACATAACATCTGCTTCAATTTCAATTCCGCGCAAAGCACTGGCAGTATCGGTGGTAAAATACGGATTTCCCGTACCTGCCGATATAATGACAACCTCGCCTTTTGCCAATGCATCAACCGCGTTTTCTTTTGAATAATACTCACCAACCGGCTCCATACGAATAGCAGTCATCACCCTTGACCGTACTCCGGCATTGATCAATGCAGAATTCAGTGCCAGACTATTAATTACCGTCGCCAGCATTCCCATTTGATCGCCTTTTACCCGGTCAAAACCTTTGTCAGCCCCGCTTAAACCACGAAATATGTTTCCGCCCCCAATTACAATACCTACCTCTACACCACTCTTCACCAAAGCAGCTATTTGCTCTGCGTAATCATTCAAGCGGCTTTGGTCAATTCCGTATTGCTGATCGCCCATCAGTGATTCTCCACTCAACTTTAAAAGGATGCGTTTGTATTTCGCCATGAGTTTTATTTTAATTGCCCGACAAAGTTAAAATAGTTTTCCTTTTTTGGCACAAAAAAGCCGGCTGTCTTCCGACAGCCGGCCCGACACTCTGGGTGTCTTCATACTATTACCCTTCGTATAATAGTACTCAATATCAAGTATTTTTAAAAGACATCTTTAACTAACAGTAAACGAAGATGTTATTTTTTACCGCTGAAAAAAATGAGCAATATCAGATTTGGGCATTAATGACACTTCGCTGAGACAAACCCCGACGACTAACTCAGATCGTAAACATAATTATTTTACTCCAATAACAGCGTCATAAAGGCGTTTTCTGTGTTCTACCAGAGGTCAAAAGCTAGATGATGTCTATTCCTTTCTTTTTGCACAATTCCAGCGACAACTCACTTAGTTTATACTTTTGAATCTTCCCGCTGGCGGTCATCGGAAACTCTTCAACAAAAAAGATATAACGGGGAATCTTAAAACGTGCGATCTTTCCTCTGCAGAAGTCAACCACTTCTTCCTCGGTTAACTGCTGGCCTGCTTTTACTTTAATAAAAGCCCCCACTTCCTCTCCGTACTTTTTGCTGGGAACTCCGGCAACTTCCACCGCTTCAATCTGAGGGATCTGAAACAAATAGTTTTCAATTTCACGAGGGTAAATATTTTCCCCACCCCGGATGATCATATCCTTGATTCGTCCGGTGATCCGGTAAAAGCCATCCTCTGTTTTCACAGCCAGATCGCCCGAATGCAGCCATCCTTCCGCATCAATAACATTTGCGGTGGCTTCCGGATTGTTATAATATCCTTTCATAACATTGTAGCCGCGGCAACAAATCTCTCCCTGCTCTCCCTGCCTGCAAAGTTTGCCGGTTTCGGGATTTACAATCTTCACCTCCACATTGGGGTATTCAAAACCAACAGTGGTTGCACGTACCTCGGGCGAATTATGTGTACGCGTTGCAGTCATTCCCGGAGAAGACTCGGTAAGACCATACACCACGATAACATCTTTCATGTTCATCTTTTCCATCACCTGCCGCATGGTTTCAATCGGGCAAAGTGCACCGGCCATAATCCCCGTCCGCAACGATGAGAGGTCGAACATATCAAACATAGGGTGATTTAACTCGGCAATAAACATGGTAGGAACACCGTACAATGCGGTGCACTTTTCTTTCTGAACAGAAGCCAATACCATCAAGGGATCAAAATCTTCGGTAAAAACCAAAGTGGCTCCGTGGGTAACAATAGAACAAACCGCCAGTACACATCCAAAACAATGAAAGAGTGGCACACACACCAGCAGCCGGTCCTTTTGCGTATATTTCATACACTCGCCGGTAGCAAATCCGTTGTTCAGAATATTATGATGCGACAACATCACTCCTTTGGGAAATCCGGTGGTACCCGAAGTATACTGCATGTTCACCACATCGTGACAGGCAACCGTTTCCTTTACACTTTCCAGCTCCAGGTCGTCGATGTGATTTCCCAGAAGAATAAGTTCGGAGATGTTGTACATCCCCCGGTGTTTCTGCTGCCCAACAAAACCAACGTTACGCAGTTTCGGAAACTTTTCGCTGCGAAGTTCGCCACGTGCCTGCGTTTTTAATTCAGGAACCAAATCAAAAATCATTTGCACATAATCACTGTCGCGGTAACCATCTACCAGAAAAAGTGATTGCAAGTCAGCGTTGTGCAGAATATACTCGATCTCCGACAGCTTGTAATTGGTGTTAATGGTTACCAGAACGGCTCCTATTTTTGCCGTGGCAAACATCAGGGTTGTCCAGTCGGGTACGTTTTTAGCCCATATACCCACTTTATCGCCCGGACGAATACCAATAAACAGCAGGCCTTTGGCCAACTGATCTACACGGTCGTTAAACTGCTTGTACGAAAAACGCAGGTCGCGATCCGGGTATACAATAAAATCATGGTCGGGAGTTTCATAGGCCCACTTTTCCAGCATCTGGCCCAGTGTATAATCGAGTAGCTGCATGTTGGCTGATTTTTAATTTAAACAGGCGTGTAAATAACGGCCAGTAACTTTGCTTTTTGGTTGGCGGCAGCATGAATGTTATGCGCAACAATGGAATCCAGGTATATGCTGTCCCCTTTTTCCAGTTGGTAAAGATCTTTACCGTAGTTAATCTCCACACTTCCTTCCAATACAAAAATAAATTCTTCGCCCTCGTGCGACGACAATTTATAGTCAGACTCGTTACTGGGTTCAATTTCCACCACAAAAGGCTCCATGTGGCGGTCGGCTTTTGCCTGTGCGAGCGAGAAGAAATTCAGGTGTTCGCGCGGAGTAGCATCTTTGGTTGAAAAACTAAAACTTGCTTTTTCTTCGCCTGCCTTAACAACCGCCGGACCAATTTTTTCCTGATCATCCAGAAAAGTACCGATTCGTACTCCCAGGGCTCTTGATATTTTTATAAGATGTCCCAGCGAAGGAACACTTCCTTTTTCCTCAATCGCCTCAAGTTGCCCCTCATCCAGGTTCGCTTTCAAAGCCAGATCTTCGCGCGATATTTTACGGAACTCGCGAAACGCCTTTATTTTCTTTCCGATTTTTTTTTGATTCTTCATGGTTTGATCTATTTACCGGGAACCGTATTTCTTATCATTGAAATGAAACCGAATTCAACCGATTCTTTCAAGATAGTTTTATTATCCGTGCAAAAATAACAGTTTGAAGCTAATGAAAAAAGATTCAGTTCGGTATATACTCCTTTCGTGAAAATAACATTCCGATCTAAAGTTTACATAAAATTCATCAAACGCAAAGCAGACAAACGCCTGCACAACCTTCAAGGGCGCCACTTTCGCCTAAAACGAATGTCGATACTCTCCCTCCGTTTCCGGGTTTCAAAAGCATGTTCATTTCTGGCAAGTGCATAAAAAAAGGTGCCCGAAAGCACCTTTTGTATTCTATTGTTCATGTATTACAACCATTTCAGGTACTTAAAATCCTGGCGGTGTGGCAGGTTCTCGTTTTTCGGGAACAGCCTGAAACTGTAATTAAACGCCCCCGGATGATCGGGACGAACCACGTATCTGTAGGTGCAAATAGTATCACTGCAACCTTCCGGCTCAAACTCCCAGGTATCGAACATCTCAAGCCCTCCATTTTCACCTTCTTCGGTGATGATCAGCTCCAAACCAACTTCCTTGGCAGTAAGACCGTTCAAATCCACTTTTACATAAACCGGGTATTCGCGGCCCATCACCAGTTTATTGGTAAAGCCTTCAATCATATCCTGGTTAATGACTTTAATCCCGTCCCATTTCGAGCTGACATAGGCTTTCCAGGCTGCCAGTTCTTTGGCCAGTTTAAAACCATCGGCGTTTACTTTTGCTGAACGTTCAAACTGCGGATTGTAATAGCGGTCCTGGTAATCTTTGATCATGCGACCGGTAGTAAAATTAGGCGCTACCTGCGAGATAGTATTTTTTACAAAACCCACCCATTTTTCCGGCACATCTTCGTGGTTACGGTTATAGAATGCTGGCACCACTTCTTCTTCCAGAATGTTGTAGATAGTTTCAGCATCCAGTTCGTCCTGGAAATCCTGAACATCGTACGCACGCTCGGCCGGTAAAGCCCAGCCCGCATTTTTTCGGTAACCTTCCACCCACCAGCCGTCGAGTACCGAGAAGTGCAATGTTCCGTTCATCACTCCTTTTTCCCCGCTGGTACCGGAGGCCTCCAACGGACGGGTTGGCGTATTCATCCACACATCCACTCCCTGAAGCAACATCTTCGCCAGGTTAATATCATAGTTCTGAACAAACAATATCTTGCCTCTGAATTCCGGACGTTTTGAAACTTCCACGATGTTTTTGATCAGGTCCTGACCGGCTTTATCAGCCGGGTGGGCTTTTCCGGCAAAGATGAATTGTACCGGTCTCTCCGGGTTGTTTACAATCCTGGCCAAACGATCGAGGTTACGGAACAAAAGATGCGCACGTTTGTAGGTCGCAAAGCGGCGGGCAAAACCAATTGTCAGCACGTTGGGATTGAGTTTCCCCATCACCTCCGTAATAATTTTCGGGTTTTCGTGCCGCTTGATCCAGTTGCTGGCAAAACGCTGCTTGATGTAATTGATCATTTTCAAACGCAATGTTTTGCGCAGTTCCCATATCTCGCTGTCCGGGGCATTGTATATATTTTTCCAGACATCAAGATCGAGCTGATTGCCCGGAAAATCGTTCCCAAAATATTTTTTATGAAGTGCTTTCCACTCCGGAGCAGTCCACGAAGGATAGTGAACACCATTGGTCACATAACCAATTTCCAGTTCTTCAGTCAGGTAGCCCGTGTAAAGGTTTTTTAGCACCTCTTTGCTCACATCGCCATGCAACATACTCACCCCGTTGATTCCCTGCGAAAGATTGCAAGCCAGGTAACTCATATTAAAATGATCTTCCTGCGGATTGGCTTTCCCGAGTAAATCGAACTCTTCCCAGCTTAAACCCAGTTTTTCGGGGAAGCTGTTCATGTAATGACGAAACATGTCGTTGTGGAAAGAATCGTGTCCGGCAGGCACCGGAGTGTGTGTCGTAAACACGGTAGAAGCCGTTACCACTTCTTTGGCTTCGGCAAAGGTCAATCCCTGTTCGTTGATCAGTCCCGTCATTCTTTCGATACCGATAAACGCCGCATGTCCTTCGTTACAATGGTAAATGTCCGACTGGTAACCTAATTTTTTCAAGGCTTTGATACCACCAAGCCCAAGCAGCATTTCCTGTTTCAGGCGGTTTTCGTTATCGCCGCCATACAAATGATGCGTAACAAAGCGGTCCTGATCGCTATTGCCTTCGTGGTCAGTATCCAGCAAATAAAGTTTTACCGAGCCAACATTTACCTGCCAAACATGCGCCACCAGGTTTCTTCCGGGGTACTCCACCTCAATGGTTACCCAGTTGCCGTCTTTGTCGATGGCCGGCCGAACCTGAATTTGTGTGAAGTGCTGCGCATCGTAATTCGCCATCTGCTCTCCGTGCAGGTTAAGCGTTTGTTTAAAATAGCCATAACGGTAAAGCAAGCCTACTGCTACTAAGTTCACTTTCGAATCGCTGGCTTCTTTCAGGTAATCGCCTGCGAGAATACCAAGGCCACCAGAAAAGATCTTCAAACTGTCGTGCAAGCCAAACTCCATGCTGAAATAAGCAACTTCTGGCCCTGCCAGCTCTTTTCGTTCATTCAAATAGGCATTGAACTCGGCATACACGTGGTGCATTCTTGCCAGAAACTCCTCATCTTTCGTCAGTTCCTTCAACTGGTTATAACTCACTTTATCCAGCAGAACGATCGG
>JBKDZK010000788.1:0-3226 GCA_047971205.1 Draconibacterium sp. | reverse complement strand
ACAGTGGAACCCTGTTATCCCAGCGTTTTCTGCGCGGTGAAACACTTTCTGATATTGAATATCTGACCCTGCAACAAACCACTGAAGTCTATCGCCAACGTTTGATGGATATCAGTTGGTTCATGCGGGCGCTCAATGAACCTATTGCCAGACAAGCCAATCGGGAAGACGGATGCAGCGGTCGCTTCTGGGAAGGCCGCTTCAAATCCCAGCCATTGTTGGATGATGCAGCCGTATTGGCCTGCATGGCTTATGTTGACCTGAACCCTATCCGCGCGGGAATAGCTAAAACCCCGGAAGACTCAGACTATACCAGTATTCAACGGCGGATACGGGCCGCGATGCAGGGTGAAAACACACCTGAGCTGTTACCCTTTGTCGGCAATGAACGGCTGAACATGCCACAAGGATTGCACTTTGATGCCAAGGATTATCTACAACTGGTCGATGATACCGGGCGTATTATCCGCCATGACAAGCGCGGCCAGATTACTGCCGGCACAACAACCATTTTGAATCGTTTAAACATCCCCATCGGCAACTGGCTCAAGTTAACGACGGATTTTAGCCGTCTATTCAAGGGGCCGGTTGGGACACTGGAATCTCTTACAGACTACTGTATTCACCTACAACGACGACGAAGGCAAGGGGCCGCTAATTGTCAGAAGTTGTTTAGCTGAATCCCCGAGGCTCCAAGATATTTCTCTCCAATCGAACTTTGTTCGACCTCCATCGTGTCTGAAATGCGACTTTTCGCTCATTTCAATAACCGAATGGCCCTCAAAAGGCTTGAAAGATGATTTTCTGCCAGTGAAAACATCAGTGTTTCTGTAATCCAGGCAACTAGAGCTTTCACTCAGCTAACAATGGGTGTCTTTGTTGCCTTCTAGTCCTACCCTGGGTTCAGGGGATTTCAATGACTGCGGTTGAGATAAATAGCGTGGGGTTCAGGCTGTTTGAAAGTACTGACAGCTGGTTGGGTAGTCCCCCCCTTTTGAACCGCAGTTAAAAGTAGAGGTTAAGCGACCATTAAATGCTTAAACAAAGCATAGTCGGAGGCTAACTACTGCGCCATTAACGCTGGGTGTCCATATTTTCCCATTAACGCTGGGTGTCCATATTTTCATATTTTCCCATATTTTCTCCATATTTTCTTGTTACTCGAACCAGCTTGATGTATCGACTTCAATGCTATTGTGATCAACAGTGATATCATTGGGATCATCGACAGATACTTCAAGAGAGATGGTAAATGGATAATTATTTGCCATTTTAGTAAAGTCCTCACCTTTTCCATACTCTTGGCTAACATAAACCGTACCATCCACACTAACTTTAATGTGTTCATCACTGACTGCAACTATATTTAGCACTTCAGGGTGAACTTCTTCAATGATTACATTGCTTGCCAAAATCATTAAGTTATCAGGGAAGTTATTGACAACTGACTGGAAAATTTTCTCATGACAACGATTTTCAACCGCGGATACAACGATGTCATCCCATGAATCAAGTTGCTCCACAACTTCTTTAGAAAAATCAATGATAAACTTCATGTTTGCATAAAACTGTTTAGGATTGGGCTTTAGGTGCTTTTCTGTAATGTGCGTGTACTTATTAAAGAAGGTGAATTTCTTTAGATAAAACTTGATGTTGTAATTTAGATCTTCCAAGTCAGCTTCTGTAAAAAACTCATCAGACAAATATCCTTGAGCGCAAAATTTAAGTTGCTGTCTTCGAGTAACATCTAACCTCTCATGTTCTTTTTCGTACCAATTCGTTTCTTTAACTTGCTCGATCGGAGCACGTCTTGCAATAATTTGTAAAACGAGTTCGCGCATAGAAAAAGCAAAGTTATGGAATCGTAATGGATTTCCATGAGAACAATAATTCCTCAGGCTCGCTACAAATAGCTCTTTTTCAAAAGGAGTAACTAATAAGCTTTCAAAAGCTTGAATAAAATCGTGTTGTAATAATTTTTTTAATTTCATTGATTTTTACCAAATTCGATTGCCACTTAACAGCTGTATAGTGCGCATGCGCGGTTTCCAAACCTATTATCTACCAGCTGTATATTTTAACGTTATGAATTTAATAAATTTTTCTAAAATGTTACAGAAATAACGCGCAAGCTTAGCTGCAAATTTCCGGCATTTTGTCCGGAACGTCAATAATACTGTATAAAAATCAGTTCTGAGGTGCTTTTCATGAGCGCCGCAAACGCTACAACCCGGGCCCTACAACCCAAGCCCTACAAAAAACGTTAAGTAAAGCCATGGCTACCGCACGGGTCCAAACTTTGTTCATCCCTGTATTCCGCTGAAATTGGAAAAGTGCTGCTGCTTCTGGCCTTAAGCTTAAGAAAGTGCTAAAGCTAAGCGTTTGAATTGGTTATACAATACCCAGTACTGAATTTGAAAACAATTAGCCAAAGGTCAAGTTTTGACAAAGGCAACAAAACTCTGATTTGGGTTGTTTTTACAACAGAATTGACTGGGTTTGAAACCCAAAGCGACTTCCCCCAGCTAATGCTGGGTGTTTGCATTATTCCCCGTTTTCGACGGTCACAGTTCCGCTCCGCCAGAGCCAGAAAATGAGGTGTATGTCTGTAAGCACTTCAGGTGTTTCAGGTTACTCCGTACTAACAGAATTGCACTAATCCGCCCTCGGTGTCGCCGACAGCCGTTGGCGCAAATAACGTGGTTAAGCAGCAGCCAATCACCTGCGGTGTGCTCTCGCACAGGCGATCCTGTGACACGGCGTGAATACGTCCATGTAGCCTCGACGAAAACGTCCCTGTTTTCGACGGTCACAGTTTCGCCTGTGCCTGGAAATAGGTGTATGTCTGCAGACATTTCAGATGTTTCAGGCTACTCAGCGCTAACAGAATTGCACCAATTCCCCTTCATAAGCCAGTGGGGATTTCGGCTACGTCGGGGTGTCCTTGCCCGGTGTGGTTTGGCGAGAGTTGCGTAGCAACGTGCTTCGAGCGAGAGCCAGGGATGGCGAACTGGCCGTTGTGCATGGATGCACTTGCTCCACGACTTTAACCCGCTGCCACAGCGACTAACATAGCTTTCAGCTCAAAATAGTCAAAAACATTAGTTGGGCCTCCGGCGGCGGATGTTTCCCATTGCCTGCCAACACAGGCATAAAAAAGGATGACCTTGGGTCATCCTTTTTAGCAACTTACTGAGTTGATATTAGATCAGAGTCTATCCAGCAC
>JBKDZK010000787.1:0-4608 GCA_047971205.1 Draconibacterium sp. | reverse complement strand
CCGGTGGCCTGGATAAGCGCATCAAAAAGACGACTTTAGGGTCTCTTTCCCCTGCTGGGGGATTGGATGTATATCCGCTATCACCGAACAGGCAATTGGGCCTTGTATGGCGGAACACTGCTCTGTTATTTGAAAGGCTTCGCATCAAAAGAACAAGCAAGATTGTTCCCTTTGTTACTATTGCCTGTTGTTTGGTTATACGGTCGTTTTACGAAATTGCCGTTATATGCAAAGTCGGGTTTAAATAAGGTATTTCTCGAAAAAATCCCATTTTTTGTGCTGGCCGGGGTCATGTGGTACTTTTCTTGGCAGAATAACCTCGGGAACCTGGGCCTTGAAACCGGATATCCTGCTTATCAACGTTTTTTGTTTTTCTCACATAGCTTGATGCAATACATCTTTCGGTTTATTGCCCCGGTCAAGCTATACTACTTTTATTTCTATCCTATTGATATGGGCGAGCCCCTGCCCCTGTATTACTGGGGGTATCCTATACTTGTTGCTATCGTGGCTTTTTTTGTGTGGGAAAATCAGAAAAGGAATAACCGTTTGGTGGTCTTTGGTGCAGTTTTTATGGCAATCAATCTCTTGTTGGTCCTTCATATCGTTCCCATGCCCCGCAAAATGATTACGGCCGACCGGTACATGTATTTGGGCATAATGGGCATAGCCCTGGTATTTATGTGGTTAGTAGATTATTTCCGAACAAGGTTCGCAAAGTACAAACGATGGAGCGTGCTACTTATGATCATAGTTTTTGTTGCAATAGGTACCCAGTCTTTTTTTAGGGTACGGGAATGGAAGAACTCTACTTCTATTAAACGAAACATACACGAACTGATAAAAAAGCGGAGTGAACAAGAAGAAGCTATTGTCAACAATTCTTTACGAGACTAAACAAGCAATTTTATGCATATGAAAAAAAATAATTTGCTCATTTCTGTTGTTGTGCCATGCTATAACGAAGCAAAAAACATAGTACTGATCGTAGCGGGGCTCGAAGCGGTATTGATACCGCTAAACTATGAAATTCTTTTGATAGATGATGGGAGTACGGACGAATCGGAAAACATATACCGCCAATTGGCCGAAACGGATGAGCGAGTTAAATTTCTACGGTTTTCTCGGAATTTTGGGCACCAGGCCGCATTAAAAGCCGGTATCGACCACGCTAAAGGTGATGCGGTGTTGACCATCGATGCCGATTTGCAACAGCCCCCGACACTAATCCCCGCGATGATAAAAAGCTGGCAAGAAGGTGCGGATATCGTAGAGGGGATCCGCCGCAACGGAAACAAAGGCCTATGGGCCAAACAGAAAATATCATACCTGTTCTACCATTTGTTGGGGTATTTATCAGATTATCCGGTAGTCGGCGGCGTTTCCGACTTTCGTTTAATTGACAAGAAAGTAGCCAACGTTGTCCGGCAATTGCCCGAAAACCAGCTTTATTTACGGGGGCTGTTCAACTGGATAGGCTTTAAACATACCTATATCTATTACCAGCTCCAGAAACGGCAAAACGGGGGCACCAAATATACTTTTGCAAAAATGTTCGGGTTGGCTTCTTCCGGTCTAACATCAACGAGCATAAAACCATTGAGGATAGCTCTCGTTTTCGGAACAATAACATCACTTTTTTCGTTTATGTATGCTGGTTACGCCCTTTATGTTTCGCTTCGAACCGAGCAAGCTGTCCCCGGGTGGACTTCCACCATATTAAGCGTATTGTTTATGGCGGGCATGCAATTGATAGTGTTAGGCATTATCGGGGAATACCTCGGAAAACTGTTCATGGAGAACAAACGCAGGCCTGTTTATATCGTTTCCGATACAAATATCGGATGGCAACATCCAGTTTCAGGCAATAACCTCGAAAATATAGAAAGGGGGCACGCTATGACTTGATATCGATATATTACAAATCCTTTTCGCGACCAACAGCCGAGGATGAAACTAGGCCCCGGACGGGTTCCATAAGTTACAGCTGAATACCAAAAATAGCAACAGACGAAAAAGGGCAGGTACAATTGATGTACGGCAACGAGAGCACAAACCAAAACAGTAACCGCGCCGCCGGGCGGCAAAACATAAAGCCGGGCGGCAAAACAACGACAAAACAATGAAAAGATTCGACAAGATGTTAAAATATGCCGCTGCCGCCATATTCTTTGTAGCGCTGGTGGCAAACGTTTCGGGCACGCTCAACGGCTTTTCCATAATCTCTGCCGCAGTGGCCCAGGGTACCGGCACCAGTGGTTCGGGAACAGGATATGATGATGGGACCGGTGGCGGAAACAGTTGGAAAACTAACCTAATCGCCAAATGTAAGTGGAGGACGGTTACTTTTAAAGTAGGTGCAGATGGCAAGATAATTGAGGGCAGTATTAAATGGACAAGCCACAAATGCAGCAATTGCGCAAAAACATGTGATGCAACAGCTTCAGGAGCTTGCACCCAGGACGAATTGTGCCCTACGGGCGACACACTACCCAATGGTACAAACACAACATTCTAATTCTTTAAATCTAGCCTTATCCATAGTGTAACAACTATTGGATAAGGCCGTCTAAAGCTGGCGTTATCATTACAAATTAATATTTTATGAACTTATATTTTTCTAACTCGATCCAGAACAAAACGTTTGCAGGATATATGCGTTGGGCAATATTGGGTATGTGGATATTGGTAGGTTCCTGTGCCAACAATAAGGGAAAAGATGGCCGTTTTAAGGCTCCAGACAATATCCTTTCTATCGTTTACAACGAAGACAAGGCCATTGAACTGTCGATAAACGAAAGTTCGACCGAATATCAACTCTTATTTTTAGAGCACAACGAGGACAGTTATATCGGCAATGTCGATAAAATTATTTTTTCAGAAGGCAATATCTTTGTCCTTGACAAGGCGCAAAGGATGATTTTTATTTTTGACCGGAATGGTAATTATATGGCCAAAATTGACGATACCGGAAGAGGAGGGAATGAATACATTCAAATTAACGACTTCTGCCTGTCCAAAACATCGAACACGATACTCGCCAGCGTTGTATGCGGAGGGCATAGCTCGGTTGTATTCGAATATGGTATCAACGGCAATATGGTCAATCGGTTTAACCTGCCGTTTTCTTCCTATAAAATAGAAAAATCCAACAACCGGTTGTTTTTTTACTCCGATTATACTACAACTAAGGAACACGGCCATAACATACACATTACATCTGCCAAAGGCAAAGTCATAAGCAAGTCTTTCCCTTACAAAAAAAGGCAAGGGGGGTGGGGCATCGAATCCGATGTTTTTAAAGTTGACGAAAAAGGGGACATTTATTATTTCCCTGTTTTTTGCGATACAATTTATCGGCTGAAAGAAGATAATTCGTTTGAACCGGTTATAGTACTTAAAGCCACTGGCGAAACCCATGCCGATGAATTGTGCGAACTATATCAAAACATTTCTCCCGAGCGTTTTATGGAAACCGAACACAAGTTTTTTTACCAAAGGTTGTCAAATGTAAGGTTGTTCCAAGACCTGATTTATTTTGAAGCGGACAAAAACAACATTGGCGAGAATTTTATTTTCGATATACAATCCGACAAACTATACAAATGTATATCTAACGATTATTTTTCGACAACAGTTGTATCCCCACTTTCAACAGACAAAACGTGGCTTGTCGGGATTGTAAACCCTTTTGAAGTCCATGATTTTGTAAATCAGGTTATAGACAAAAACGTTGATTATGAAAATTTTATGGAAGATAACGTGTTCATAAAAGAGATATTCGAAAAAACTAATTTTGACAGCAACCCGGTTATCGTTAAGTATAAGTTGAAAGAAAAAGATTGGGATGCGCCGCAATAAAGAAATAATCGGCCAGATGTTGCTGCTACTTTTTTTAGTGGCATTTACTGCCGGATGTAAGTTGGACACCGATAGAAAAAGGAACGGCCCAGAATTACCGGATAACAATAAAAATGACGAAAAAGGGTTAAGGTTCGAGGACGACACTTTATTGCTGAAGCAAATCGATCAAATAAATAGGTCATATAGAGCATTTTACAATAAAACCGAAGGTTATTGTTTAGTGATCAGGGTATTCTCGATGAATTGTCGAGAATGTTTTGAGCAACAATTGGCGTTAATAAAAAAACTCCAAGATAATGAGGACATAGCTGTCATTTGGATCGTTTCGGCCTCGAACATACGAGAATACAATATATTTACTAAACGTTATTGTATTGACAACAAGAGCGTTTATTTCCCGATAAGCAAATATTTGACATATTTAGATAAAGATATGAAGAATTATTGTTTTAAAGTTATTGTTTCTTCTTCGACACATTTTGGCCTTCCTTTCTTTTTTGATTCCAACTCCAACGATTTAAAACTGTTGCAAGAGTATTTAGTCTTGTGGCCCGCCAGGCCCATAAAACCCGGCGGGGGCGGAGAAATAAAAATCGGTTACGATACCTCGCGCCCGGGAAGGTTCGATAAAACGATAAGCGTATTTTACAACGGGAACAACTCGCCGGCAATATTTCAGATAAAAGGCCGGGTCAACTACCCCGGACAAGCCGTAAACCACCGGGACGACAAGAACATAAAAAC
>JBKDZK010000786.1:0-1784 GCA_047971205.1 Draconibacterium sp. | reverse complement strand
AGAAACAAAACCGAAAGAAAGCGAAGGGGTATATTTTATCCGGACAAGTCTGGACAATGAACAGGAACAAACCCTTTGGACAATATACAACACCCTTACCGAAGTTGAAGCTACCTTTAGGCTGTATGTTTGTAAAAAGCAGCATAAGCGTCCAAGTTTTGTAAATTGTTTTTGCGAAACAAAAAACAAAGACACTTATGCAACAAAAAGTTAGGACAATTAATTTTGAAGGACAAAAAATATTTATTGGTATTGATGTACATTCAAAAAACTGGACAATAACGGTAATGACAGAAAATAGTTTACAAAAACGATTCTCACAAGATCCGTCATCGGAAGGTCTACGAAACTATTTAGACCGGAATTTTCCCGGAGGCACATATTACTCAGCTTACGAGGCTGGTTTTTGTGGTTTTAGTGTCCACCGTGAATTAGAAGGATGTGGTATACACAACCTGGTAGTCAACCCCGCAGACATACCCACTACCGATAAAGAACGTAAACAAAAAGAAGGCAGGAGAGACAGTAAGAAAATAGCGAGATCACTCAAAAATGGAGAACTTACAGGCATTTACGTTCCCACTAGGGCAATGGAAGAACTACGTTCGCTTATTCGTTATCGGAAAACACTGGTAAAAGAAATCTCCAGACATAAGACACGTATAAAATCTTATCTCTATTGTAATGGTATACCTGTTCCTGCTACATTATCGGGTGCCTCTCGTCATTGGTCCGGAAAATTTACAATGTGGTTAGAAACCATAAGATTTACAACATCGTACGGCAATAGGGTTTTGGAAGGGACATTATCTACCGTAAAACATCTAAGAGCAGAATTGTTAAAAGTTGATAGGGAGTTGCGTAAACTTGAAAAAGAAGGGGAATATTCTTTTTACATAAAACTGCTTCGCAGTATCCCTGGAATAGGACTTATAGTCGCAGTAACATTGCTTTCTGAACTGGAAAATATAATGCGTTTTAAAAATTTAGATAAGCTGTGTTCTTTTATTGGCCTGGTTCCCCGGACAAATTCTTCTGGCGAAAATGAACGTACAGGAGGCATTACCCCTCGTGCAAACAAACCGCTCAGGAACTTAATAATAGAAGCCGCATGGATAGCCTCAAGAAATGATCCGGCATTGGCACAAAGTTATTTAGAATTGTGCAAAAGGATGAAACCAACAGAAGCAATTGTACGAATTGCCAAAAAATTACTGAGCAGAATAAGGTATGTAATGAAAAATGAAAAAGAATATGTGCATTCAGTTGTACAATAAAATCAGTTTTGGGAGTAAAAAAACTTCAAAAATAAAGAGACTGTTATTTACCCTTTGCAGCCCGTAAGGTGTCTGTTTGATTTAGGCTACAGCTCTTATTTGTAATAAATTGAACACAGAAATGCGGCCCGTTTGGGTGTCCGTTGATAGAAGGATGTTTTTACAGACCAGAATTGAAAACCAGGATAGGTAACCAACGGCGAAGTTTTATACCGAAGGTTATTTAAAATTCTTGTCGGGTATCGAACCCGACAAGAATTTAACCAGGAAAGGATAACCTGCTGACTCTGTATTGCCCGAAGTTTTTTCCTGAAAAATATAAGCACTTAATAATGAGCAAAATAATTAAAACGAAATTTGGATTACAACATAGAAGGGGGTAAAACCTTTTATACCGTAGAAGATCTAAATAAACTCATCAGGGACCAACAAGGGAATTATTAAACGCCAATTTTAATTCTATGTGTTTTTTTAAAATTATATCCATTTAATTATCAGCTATGTATC
>JBKDZK010000785.1:0-3353 GCA_047971205.1 Draconibacterium sp. | reverse complement strand
CAATGGAGACAAAGTATTCCTGAAAGAAATGATCCGGATATTTATAAGCTCCA
The DNA here is from genome assembly GCA_047971205.1 of Draconibacterium sp. GTDB lineage: Bacteria > Bacteroidota > Bacteroidia > Bacteroidales > Prolixibacteraceae > Draconibacterium. The sequence continues at coordinate 3,300 of JBKDZK010000785.1, read as the reverse complement.
GCCAAAGCAACCTCGAAAAAATCAAAGCCGGCATAGACCGGCAACAATGGCAAACGGTGGCCGACCTGGCGCACAAAATGGCTGCGCCGGTAAAACACATGAACATCATGCCTGTTTACAACACCGTAAAAACCTTGCAACAACTGGCCGAATCTTCTGCCGGAACGTCGCAGCTTGAAGCCCAGTTTGCCCGGCTCAAAAACGAGATCAACATTCTGAATACGCACCTGCAAAACCTACTGGAGAATAATTTTGCAGATTGATGCCAACTTTTCGTTGTGCAGTGCGCGATATTGGATAATTTTGTTCTGCACCACGATGCCAGATACCTTTTGAACGATATGGAGTCAAAAACATTCAAAATATTTGTAGTAGAAGACGACGAGTGGTACAACCGTTTGCTGGTTCACAATTTATCGCTGAACCCCGACTACGAAATCCAGTCGTTCGCAGATGGGAAAAGCTGCTTGGCACAACTGCACCAGCAACCCGATGTGATTACACTCGACTACCGCCTGCCCGACATGAAAGGCCTGGAAGTGCTCAAACAGGTAAAAGAAAGAGACGAGGATATCCAGGTAATCCTGATCTCGGAACAGGAAGACATTGAGGTAGTGGTAGATCTGCTGAAACATGGCGCCTACGACTACATCGTAAAATCAAAAGACATCCGGGAAAGACTTCTCAACACAGTCAGTAACATACAGAAGGAGTTCAAATTAAAAGACGAAATAAAAACGCTTCGCAAAGAAGTCCGCCAAAAATACAGCTACCAGAATACGATTGTAGGCAACAGCCCGGCCACCCAAAAAATATTCGATTTAATTGAAAAAGCCACCCGCACCAATGTAACGGTTTCGGTAACCGGCGAAACAGGCACGGGCAAAGAACTGGTGGCAAAGGCCATTCACTACAACTCGCAACGGGCCAAAAAACCTTTTGTGGCGGTAAACATGGCTGCCATTCCGAAAGATTTGGCGGAAAGTGAGTTGTTCGGACACGAAAAAGGCGCCTTTACCGGGGCAGCAGCCCGCCGTATCGGGAAATTTGAGGAAGCCAGCGGCGGCACCTTGTTTCTGGATGAAATTGCCGAAATGGAAATTTCGCTACAGGCAAAGTTACTCAGGGCCTTGCAGGAAAAAGAGATCATCCGCATTGGCAGCAACCAAACGGTTAAAATTGATTGCCGTATTATTATGGCTACCAACAAAAACCTGCTGGGAGAAGTAAAAAAAGGAACTTTCCGGCAAGATCTTTACTATCGTTTGTACGGGCTCCCGATTGATCTTCCGCCCTTGCGCGACCGTGGCAACGATGTAATATTGCTCGCTAAAAACTTTATTGCCACCTTTTGCAAGGAAAATAAACTGGAAGCCAAAACACTGGGGGCTTCTGCTTCGCGCAAACTGTTATCGTACCCTTTTCCGGGGAATGTGCGCGAATTGAAATCGGTTATTGAGTTGGCTGCCACCCTTGCCGACGACAAAGAGATACTCGCCGAACACCTTATGATGGATGATTCGGCAAGCCTGGAAAGCCTTTATTCCGAAGGCATGACCCTGCGCGAATACAACCTCTGCCTGGTAAAAAAACTGATGGAGCAATACGACAACAAACCCAAAATAGTTGCCGACAAACTGGGTGTTGGCGTTGCCACCATTTACCGCATGCTGAAAGAGGAAGAATAAACCCTGTTTTTATCATTTTGATACCCGGCTATCAATGTGATAGAAAACAAGCCTGCTGCACATTTTTCAACCTGCTGATTTCCTGTTGTTTACAAAACGAACTCTACTCTGGCACAACACTTGGCTATATAGAGGCATATCAATCAATTCAAAACGATAGGAGATTAAGTAATGAAAAAATCGCACATAGCAGGTTTACTTGCAGTAGCCGTACTGTTGGCTATTGCTGTTTATACCGGCGTATCGGTTTATAAACAAAAAAATCAGGAGATCAGCTCTCTCCAAACCGACAAACAAAACATAAATACCGAACTTCAGGAACGCGACTCGATGGTAAACGATCTGATGACCGCGTTTAATGAAATCGAGGACAACCTGAAATTCATCAAAGAGAAACGCCAGCAACTTTCACTGGAAACAGAACGCGAAGGTGGGCGCGACCAGAAGCAGGTAATTGTTGACGACATTAAAATGATGAACGAAATGCTTGAAAAAAGCAGCGAACACATTGCCCGGCTCGAAAAGAAACTAAAGAAATCGGGTATTGAACTGGGTTCATTCAAAAAGAAAATTGATGCACTAAACCAGAGCATCGAAGACCAGAACAACGAGATTGCCCAGCTTCAGCAGCAACTGCAAGAAAAAGACATTTTGCTGGCCAACATGAGCGAGCAAATGAATGTAATGGAAAGCGAACTCACCAAAAAAGCAGATACCTTGCAAATAAAGCAGCAGGTGATTGAGGAGAAAATCAGCGAGCTGAACAAAGCACACATTGCCTTCGGTACTTACAAAGAACTCAGAGACAAAGGAGTGCTTACTAAAGATGGAGGATTCCTGGGCATAGGAAAACATACCGCTATCCAGGAAAACTTTGCAAATGATTATTTTACCGAGCTGAATATCCAGGATACCAAAACCATTCCGCTGTTTTCACACAAAGCCAGGGTAATTTCAGAACACCCGGATAGTTCTTACTCTTTCGTAGAGGAAGACGGAATGATCGCCTACCTGCAGATCGACAATCCCGAAGAGTTCTGGAAAATATCGAAATATGCCGTGATAGAAACCAAGTAATAAATGTAGAAGAAAGACAATTGAGCAGCTGTATTCACAAACCCTGCAGCTCTCGATTGATCTTTTTACTCGCTTAAACTTTCAAGTCCTGCAACACATGAAATTGAGAAATAAACACAAATAAAAATTTGCACAAATCAGAAATAAGGAAAACTAAAGGGGCATTTTTCTTTCATCCTTTTTTTATGCCCTCTTACTCTCAACAAACAAAACGCCATCAAACGCCAAACAATACGATCAAAAAAGAAAAGCACAAGCACTCCTGAACCAAGAAAATTCGGTTCTTTGTAGTACACCCAACAAATAAGATCCGATCAAAACCAGCCCGGTTATTTGCCAAAAAATATTTCTACCTTTACCTCCGCCGAACCTAATCTGTCATGGAGAAAGCTGTCAGGATTTCAACGAAAATAAGAGGGATTGAAGAACGAATACTGGTAGAACGAATGCAACAGGGCGACACCACTGCATTTGAGCTCTTGTTCAAATACTATTATCCCGGATTGGTTGTTTTTGCTTCGAGTATTGTACTCAA
>JBKDZK010000784.1:0-2611 GCA_047971205.1 Draconibacterium sp. | reverse complement strand
CAATGAAAAACTGCCAAAAAAAAGTATGGAAAGAAGTTTTTTCACCTGCCAAATTTCGCGTAAAAATACAAGAATTTAGCCCTTCTCCAAGTGCGCAGGCCGAATTGACGGCACGATGGTTCTGAATGCAAATTGAACGTTAATCCAGCTTTGAAGATAAGCTTAAAACACACCTTTTCACTGCAAATATCCGCGCAAAGCTTCCACTTCGGCAATTGTCTTGGGTGACCTTATTTTCGGATTATTAACTTCTTTACGCCCGTTTTTTAACGTCTTTTAAAAAGGAGCCTGACATATTTATCGGAAATTCGGGGAAAACATAAATCAAACAATATGAAGATTCGATTTTTACTTGTATTTCCCATTATTTTATTGACAGTCAGTGTGCTTCAGGCGCAAACTGCTTTGAAGGTTGCTCACGTGAACGTACAGGAACTGGTACAAACGCACCCGCTGTTAGATAGCATTCAGGGAGTGCTTGACCAGGAGGCCAAAGACATGGAGCAGATTTACGCCGATATGCTGGAAGAGCAGCAAACCAAAATGGACGTTTTTGAAAAGGAAAACGCCGGCTATTCTGAGTTGATGAAAAAGACCAAACAGGAAGAACTGCTGGCCCTGGCACAGAAAATTCAAAATTACAACCAAACCGCACAGCAAACACTCAGGCAGCGAAACATGGAGTTGATACAGCCGGTTTACCAGAACGTAAGCGCTGCCATTAACGAAGTAGCCAAAGAAAACAAAATTACCTACGTGCTGGATGTGAGTACCGGTGCTGTTGCCTACATGGCTCCCGACACCCAGGATATTACCGAACTGGTGAGGCAGAAATTTCAGAAATAGCCTGCCACTTTCCGAACCCGTAACTCAAATTTTGCCGGAAAATAAGTAAACCCTGCCGTTGAATAAACCGGGCGTTAATTATCAATTATTCCTGCAAAATTTGGGTAAATCCAAATACAACGCTTATGAAAGCAACTTTTCTGTTTCTGTTAACGTTTTTGCCTTTTTTCGGCTTCGCCCAAAACGACACCCTTTTACTTTTGCCCCAGTTAGGAAAGGAATATGTGTACGATTACACCGAGTCGGAATATACTTTAAACGAAGATAATACGAAGTTTGATCTGTGTGAGTTCAGGAAAAAGCTGAGGTTACAGTACGATAAATTTGAGCCGGAGGAAGAACCTTATTTGGCGGTAACAGTTGATAAGAGTATTTCTGTAAAACCCGGTGCGGTACCGCTACAGATAACCGATTATAAGTTTCCTGCCTTTGTTGATGGAATACCCGTGAGTCCTTCGGTAGCTGTTCGTGATCTTTTGTTTGCCATGGAACTCCAATTCAGTATTGATTCTGTTTCAAACCAACTCAGCTTATTAAACCGGACGGATTTATTGTTAAAGGCTCGGGAAGTACTAAGGAGTAAGGGCATTGATGAAGACGATATTAGAAGGAATACTGAATTTTTCAACGAGAACCTGATTCCTTCTTTTACCAATAAAATACAGTCGTTTTTTAAGGTTCCTGTTCTTTCGTTAGAAGGAAAGAATGTGGTGGAAGATTATAAAACCAATAAGAGGGTTGTTCAAAACGTAAAAACAATTGAACATAAAAAATCTTCATTATCGCCGGGCTTGCTTTCACAACGAATTGTTGTTGACGAACAATCGGAGCAGTTATTGAACTTTGACAAAATTGTATTAGATACGGTCAATCGTAAAAACAGACTGTATTATCGTTTATACGATTTGGGGAATCACAAACTATATCAAGAAACGAATATTCAATTGGTGCGTGTGACCGATCTCAATAACAGGAAAGTCAGGATTTCGGGCAAGCTTGAGAAACTATTGTCGAAAAAGGTGACCCTGTCGAAGTTGCAAAAGTCGTTTGGAACGGAATTGCAACAGCAGGTTTTTTATTGCGATGCCGATAATTCTTTTGAAATAGAAACAGAGTTGGAACAGCCCCAAACGATTTTCCTGCAATTCGGGTTCAATTCCAACCAGGGTTTACCAACTCTTCTCCTATACGTTGAACCCGGTTCTGAAATTCATTTTGATGCCACCGGGAATACATTTCCATGGAATATTACTTTTTCGGGAGAGCTGAGTAAGGTGGAAGAAATGATTTACGAATACCGGAAAAACTATCCGGTTTTCAATGAGCGGGTATTTAGTAATTTTACTTTGTGGCTAAACCTTACAACGAATAGTTCCATGTTCGAAGAGGCTGTTAAAGGCGTAGATGATTTTTGTGAAAAATATAAAAATAAGATTCCTGGCAGCGCATTCCAATTTGTAAAAACAGAGTTAAAAAATCAGCTTAGTATTGGTGCTTATGATTTTTTGATTCGGACAAGATTATCAGAACAGAGTTGGGGGTTCATATCGGAATCGAAAATAAATCCTGATTTTCTGAAAGCATATGTCGGTTCGTATAATATCAACCTGAACTATAATTCTTACGGTATTTTTTCGCGGCAGGCAGCGATCAGTTATTGTAATTATAGTTTTGAAACGGATCGAAATGTTATGGGCGTAAGTTATTACTCACTCCCATTTTCAGCGGCCAGTTCCCCTGTTTATATTTATGATTTGCCCATTGA
>JBKDZK010000783.1:0-3921 GCA_047971205.1 Draconibacterium sp. | reverse complement strand
TCCGAAAACAGCGTTATGGTGGTTGAATCGAAGGCATAAAACTTCTCAAAACTTATCTTTTCTTTTCGGCTGACCGACAAAATTCTTTGTTATATCTTTGCTCATGTTGCAGTTTTTTTTTTAAGCAAAACAAACTTACAACATTGGGGCGAAACCTTACGGAAGTAGCCCCATTTTTACTGAAATTTTATCCGGTCAGTAGTGTTTTGTAAATATAGAATACAGAAAGACTCTTTTTGTACTATATAAAAATGAAAAAAATATGAAATAGTTATTTGTATCCAGTTAAAATAAAAGACGACATAACAATACATTTTGAGGAATTGTTACTGCGATGCTACTATTGAGGTCATACAGAATATGCTCTGTGATTAATTCCCTGGAAATCTTAAAACAAAAAAAGGAACCCATTTCTGAATTCCTTCTCTTTGGTTGACCTGCCAGGGCTCGAACCTGGACTCTTCTGATCCAGAGTCAGACGTGTTGCCAGTTACACCACAGATCAATGTGGCTGCAAAAATAAGTAATTCTATTTATAGTTGGTATTTCTTTTTGAAAAAACTTACTTGCCTGATATTTTTGAAAGGCTTTGTTGGCAGTCAAATCAGCCATTCTCAAGGGAAAAAATAGGAACACATTTCAACCAATAAGTTAAACTTTTGTTTAAAAGGTCATTAAGCAGACTAACTCACTGACTTGACGAATGAAAAACACAGTTTATCACTCAACATCTCAAGCTGAAAAATCAATTGTAGTACTTCCTTTTGTAAATATGAGTGCCGATTCGGAGAATGAATATTTTAGCGACGGAATTACTGAGGAAATAATAAACGCATTAACCCGTATTGAAGGCTTGAAAGTGATTGCGCGCACTTCGTCGTTTGCCTTTAAAGGGAAGAATATCGATGTGCGGGAGATTGCAACCCAACTAGGTGTTTTATCTGTGCTGGAAGGTCGTGTGCGTAAAATTCGGAACAGGGTACGAATTACGGCACAGTTAATCAATGCCAAAGATGGAACTCATTTCTGGTCGAAAAATTTCGATCGTGAGCTGGAAAATATTTTTGATTTGCAAGATGAAATCAGTATTCTGATTGCCGGTCAGATTTGCGAGAATTTCGGCCATTTTAACATTCAGGAGCGTTTGGTGACTCATCCCACCCAAAATATACCGATGGACTCGAAGCCATGGCTGACCTGTTTATGTCGCAGGGATATTGGCCACAGGCAGAACAATACATCCAAAAGGCAATGGATATCGATCCGCTTTCGGCCAACCATTTTTATACATTTGCACATATTCAATCTTACCAAAAAAAGTTTGAACCGGCATTGGAACTAACGGAAAAGGCGCTGGGCATTAATCCTGATTTTATGCTGGCTTCGGAGTTAAAAAGCCTTTGTTTAACCTGGCTGAATCGTAAAGCTGATTTCAACCATTTTATTGCCGGAGATAAAGATGCGGAGCTTAAATCGCATTATTTTCAGGTATTGAATGAAGGCAGAAACACATTGCCGGAAGAAACTTTGCAAAGCTGGAGGCAAGTTGCAGCAGTTAAGGAGCTAATGGTTCCTTACGAATTGTTTATTATGGCAAATTCAGGCTACAAAAAAGATGCACTCGAATTGCTAAACATATATATTGCACAAAAACGTGCTCAGCTTATCAATTTCAGGCAAGACCCATCGCTTGAGGTATTACGGAAAATGAACGAATTCTCCACGCTGCATATTTCCAATTTCACTTTACATGAAGAGAGCGGATTAGAATCTGCGAAAAAAACAGAGCCAAAACTCAATACTCCGGAACTCGATATTCAGATGAAAAAACAGGAATGAATTTTAATGAATTTGTTAACCAGTTTCGCCTGGCAAATTTTAAAGAAATTGCGGTGGATGAAAACAATGCACACTTAAGCATTTTGGGGCTTGCCTACGAAAGCGGTTTCAATTCGAAAACGGTTTTCAATGCCTATTTCAAAAAAATGGAAAATACCACGCCCGGGAACTGGTTAAAACAGGCGAAACAGTAATTTTTCACCTTTTCTTTTTTTTAGTCCGGTTTCTTAAAAGTACGGATTCTCACAAAAACGTCCCGAATTACATATTCGGACGATTGACTCTTTTTTGTGCTCCATCTTTGCATCGTCAAAATAGTTAAATACAACCAAAGACAAATATTTAAAGATTGAACAAAATGGAAACAGTAGTAAAAAAAGAAACAGTAATGAAGAGAGTAAAACGGCTGGCATTCTCTGTCGGAGTTATGGTGTTGGTATTGTTTGGCGGAAATGCAAGTGCCCAGAGCCAGGAGAAAGAGAATTCAGAAAGATGGATTAGCCCGGCCCGCACGGCACTAAATGTTTGTCCCGGAGGAGTTGCCTTTGGGTTTTATTCGGCCAATGTGGAACATTTATTCGGAGAAAATCACGGGTTCGTATTACGAGGTGATCTTGAAACCATTCCTAAAACCTATTCTGACGCAAAAATTGATGCCAGTGGGAAAGCAGTTATCCTGAATTACCGTTACCACATTGGCGGAGGTTTAAATTCTTTCTATGCCGGAGCTTTTGCCCGGTATCGCAACATTAAAGGCGACGGAACTCTCGAATCGGGTGATTTCGACTTTAAACTACCCGAATGCACCATTGGGTTAAACGTGGGGAAACAAGATACCTATTATTAGGTATTTCAGACTCCATATTTTCAAGCTAATTTTATTTCGCATTAATCAGGTTAAATTCTACGCGTTAAATCGTATTCTACTGGTAAACCTTAAAACTTTTTGTACTTTTAAATAAAAACTACTTTGAAACCGATTATCTCCATAATGTTTTTGTTATTTGCTATTTATGTAAACGCTCAAACCCCGGATATAGATAGCCTGAAAAATAAATTACAAGCAACCACTAATCCGGTTAAACTGGCCGAAATAGAACTATTGTTGGCCAAAAACTTTGAATCGGTTGATATTAACAAAGGGAAATTGCATGCCCGCAATGCATTTTTGAAAAATAATGATTCAATAATGGCACAAGCATGCAATCAACTGGGGCGCTTATTCTTTTTTTCGTCTCATCTCGATTCGGCAAGCACCTATTTTGAAAAATCGATAAAACACCTTACCAATATTGGCGATAACAAACAAATAGCTTCACTGTCAGCCAGCCTGGGAGCTGTACAATTGCGCCGGGGCGAATACAATAAGTGCATTAAAACGCTTACTGAAAGTTCGGCCTATTTTGAAGCTTGTGGCGACGAAGTTACAGTAGCAAAGTGTTACAGCAATATGGCTGCTGCGTTTGCCGAATTAGGCGATTATACAAAAGCCATTGAATACAATACTTTTGCCGTAAATATTTTTGAAAAGCATGAAATGCTGCCGCTCCGGTTAATATCGTTGCCCAACCTTGCCGCCCAGTACCTTAAAACCGGCGATACATTAAAAGCTATTAAGTATAACCTGCAAGCCGAAGAGTTAGCCTTACAAATGAACAATAAACGCTCGTTGTCAATAATATACAACAACCTTGGCAGCACATACCTCGACAGCAATCCCGCAAAAGCAAAAAGTTATTTACAACAGGCAATTGCCCTAAAAAACCAACTTAACCTAAAATACGGAATGGAAGTGGCGCAAGGCAACCTGGGCTATCTGCATTTAAAAAAACACGAATATCAGCAGGCGCTAAACTATTACCAACAAATTGAGGAACAGGTTAATGGCGAACAATTGGTTTATGTGTTCGATCAAATTTGCAAATGCTACAAAGGGCTTAAAAATTACAATCTGGCATTGCAATATGCCCAACAAGCCCGGGTTTTACACGATAGTTTGACGGGTATAGAAAACCAGAAAATATTTTCGGAGATACAGATCAGCTACGAAACTGAAAAAAAAGAAAAAGAAATACTTGAACT
>JBKDZK010000782.1:0-1934 GCA_047971205.1 Draconibacterium sp. | reverse complement strand
TTTTTGATCCTGTCCATCGCTTCCAGCACATTTTCGCGGTCGGCAAAGGCAGAAAAACGGAAGTAGCCTTCGCCCGAAGGGCCAAAGCCCGAACCCGGAGTTCCAACCACATTGGCTTCCGTTAAAACCTTGTCGAAGAATTCCCACGATTTCATGCCGTTTTTGGTTCTTACCCAAATGTAAGGAGCGTTTTCGCCACCAAACACTTCATAACCCGCATTGGCGAGGCTCTCTTTCATAATGCGTGCATTCTCCATGTAGTAAGCAATCACTTCGCTTACTTCTTTCTTGCCTTCTTCGGTATAAATAGCGGCAGCAGCTTTTTGTACCGGGTACGAAACGCCGTTGAATTTGGTCGAATGACGACGGTTCCACAACGCTTTTACCGGGTGAGCCTTTCCGGCTTTGTCGTAAGCTACCAGGTCGTCCGGAACTACAGTGAACGCACAGCGAGTTCCGGTGAATCCGGCTGTTTTCGAGAAACTGCGGAATTCGATGGCTACTTTTTTGGCGCCTTCAATTTCGTAGATCGAGCGTGGAATGCTGTCGTCCTGAATAAAGGCTTCGTAAGCTGCATCGTAAAGAATAATTGCATTCTTTTCAATCGCATAATCCACCCACTTTTTCAGTTCTTCTTTCGATGCCACAGTTCCGGTTGGGTTATTCGGATAGCAAAGGAAGATCAGGTCCGGAGTTTCGGTAGGAAGTTCCGGAATAAAGCCATTTTCTTTGTTACAAGGCATGTAAACAATGCCTTCGTAGTAGCCGTTTGCCTGACAAGTGCCTGTTTTTCCTGACATTACCGTAGTGTCGGCATATACCGGGTAAACCGGGTCGCAAATGGCAATTTTATTATCGTTCCCAAAAATTTCCTGGATGTTGCCGGTATCACATTTCGAGCCGTCTGAAATAAAAATCTCACCTGCCGAAATATCAACACCTTTGTCCTGGTATGAATGTTTGGCAATGGCTTCGCGCAAAAAAGCATAGCCCTGCTCGGGGCCGTAACCTTTAAATGTTTCGCCTTTGGCCATTTCTTCTACTCCTTCGTGGAATGCCTTTACAACACTCGGCACCAGTGGCTGGGTAACGTCGCCGATACCCATTTTGATCACTTTTTTATCCGGGTTGGCTGCAATAAAATCATTCACACGCCGCCCGATTTCAGGGAAGAGATAACCCGCCTGAAGCTTCAGGTAATTTTCGTTAATTAATGCCATATCTATCTGTTTTTATTGAATTTCAATTGAAGCCGCTAAGATAAGAAATATAAGTGGCGACACCTTTCTTGGTGAACCGGGCTAATTCTTATTTAGATTTTTTTAATGAAAGTATGGGTAAGTTGTGGGTTAAAACCCGGAGTTGCTTTTGATTCAGTTACCCCAGGCTTAAGCCTGGGGTTATGGGGTGCGGTAATGTTGGGCTTTAGCCCTTAAGATGAGTGACTTCATAAATTGACAGAAATTCCTAATTTTATAAAAAACAAAACGCACGATGGAATTCAAAAGTTATTCTCAAACACGGCCTGATTTAAAAGATACAGTCTATCCTAGGCTAGGGTTAAAGAGTTGGAATGATTTATCATCTTTGAATAAATCAGATATCTATGAGAAGTTCATTAAAGGTAGTTTTTTGGATTTCAATCAAGGTTTACTGAATGTTCTCAATGAATTTCAACAACGGTATAAGAGAATAAGGATAGGTGTGATCCCTCGTTACATCTCATTGTATGATAGTAGAGAAGAGGAAACGGACCAAATATGTGAAAAACTTATTTGTCGTTTGGATGAGTTTTTTGTTTACGAATTTCTAAGTATACCCAAAACAAATAACTTTTCGGTTTTTTCACTCGTTCTTTTTCCCTTTTTCTACACCAAAATTTTAAACCGTAGCTACGGCTATGCCTGAAAATTTTGACTTGAAAAAGAAAAAAA
>JBKDZK010000781.1:0-4057 GCA_047971205.1 Draconibacterium sp. | reverse complement strand
ATTTTATATTTTTGTTCGTATAGAAACTATATTAAAATCTTGCGTATCGGATAAAATTCAAAACGAAAAATAAAACAGACGTACATGATTTTTACAAAAAAACAACAACTTATCGCCAACCAAATTGAAAATGAATCACGAATATCTAAATGGAAAGACTGGAAATGGCAACTAAGCCACTCCATTACAACACTGGACAGATTTGAGCAGCTTATTAAGTAAGACAAAAGCAATTGATAAGGAAACTCTCGGCGAGAATAACTATATTGTAAAAATGCTGAAAGAAAGCGATTGTGAAAATATTTCGTCGGTGTATGAAACGGTATTTGAAAGTTATCCTTTCCCGATTCACGATCCGGATTACATACTGCAAACCATGAAAAATGCAGTTCGTTATTTTGGTATTGAACACGAGGGAAAATTGAGAGTATGAACATTTACTATAAACACGTATGATGAATTTAGGAAGTAGATGCAGGTTTGCCAGGGAGTGCGATATATTTCAGGGCAAAGTGGCGGTAAACACCCCACTACCTATTTACAGAAATGTATTTTGTAACAGGGGAATAAAAGGCTGGAAAAATTGCGAAAAATACAACGAGTTAATAACCGAAAACAGGATAACCGAAAAAAAATTAAAGGCAAATGAACGATAAAAAAGAAGTAGATATAAGCCGAGTGAATAACCCATATGAAAAAGACGTTTTAACTTTTTTGAGCCGTAACGGGAAATGCATATACGGCGATATTATTAAAGAACTGAGGATATCGGCCAGCAAAGGCCAGGAAGCCATCTATTCCTTGCTAAACAAAGGATTTATCAAACATCAAGACAAATCATCCTATATTGAGCTAAATGTTGATCTCAAATAATGAGTTGGATTGACATTTCTATCTTTTGCGGGCATCAGGAATACATTGAACTATAAATCAATCGCTAAGCACTCAGTACTCAGCTCACCGGGCTGAAAAAGTACGCCTCAATAATACGGGCCAGATTAAAAACCATCATTCTCATAAGTTCAGTAAAACCCGGCTTTCGTTGCTCCATTATTGTGAGAAACAAAGATTTCAACTACATTTAAAAGTAAAATTAAAGCTTGTATGGAATCTTTTGAACAACTACTTGACCACACGATTTTCAAATACAAGGAATTTGTGTTTAATCTGAAATCGCTGCTGGTAATTGTAATTGCCATACTGATTACCCTGACATTGCTCTGGATTATCAAGAAAATTCTTTTTCGGAAAAGAAAGGCTATGGACGCCTCAAAACACGGAATCCTGATCAGCGTATTTCAGATTATCAAATACGTGGTTTGGATTATTACCATTCTTATCATTCTTGAATCGTTTGGGCTTAAACTAACCGTTTTACTGGCTGGTTCCGCCGCTCTGCTGGTGGGTGTTGGTCTGGGCTTGCAAAGTACGTTCAACGACTTTATTTCCGGTATCATCCTCTTGTTTGAAGGTTCCATCAGGGTGGGCGATATTCTGGAAGTAGATCAGGACATGATACAAATAACCAAAATCGGCTTAAGAACTTCGGAGGCACTTAACCGCGATGACATTGTAGTGATCATTCCCAATTCTACCATCACCAACAACAAAGTGATCAACTGGAGCCACCAATCGTACAAAACCAGGTTTCGGATTAAAGTAGGCGTGGCTTATGGCAGCGATATCGACCTGGTAGAAAAACTACTGAAAGAAAGCGCACAAGAGCATCCCGGGGTAATTGAACACGACAAAATAAAAGCCCGTTTCCTGGATTTTGGCAATTCTTCGCTCGATTTTGAACTGTTGTTTTTTAGCCAGAACATCTTTCGTATCGAAAACGTAAAGTCCGACATCCGGAAAGCCATCAACCAAAAGTTTACCGATAACAAGGTGAATATTCCTTTCCCGCAATTGGATTTGCATATAAAATCAGGCAAGTAAAGAAAACACACGCTTTAGAAAGGATGGACACTAATGCGCACTATGGGCATTGTGCATTCGAAACAGAACCTAAAACGAGGTACTTTTTAGTAGTTTTGTCCTGAACAAAAGAATTGGTATAAGCGCTTAAATCGCTGTGCCTATTCTATTGTTATTTAACCTTATAGGTTTGTTGCGAGCCATTCTTTCAATAGTCAAATCAAATATTGCCCTCATAAACGCTCGCCGGTTGTATCTGTAATGATATTCATCAGGATATCCCTGCAACCGTTCTTTTGTACAATGGTGATGTATTCCTCGTAACCAGCCTTGTATGTTCATAATGTGAATATGCAGTTGTTTAAAGTTTGCTCCGCGATTTGAGGGTACCTGTTCTAATAGTGGATACTCTTTTTTCAACGGTAAATAACCTTTCCACACATCTGTAACCACTTTGGCACCGGTACTAATATGAGCCTTGAAAAATGTTCTGATTGCCATAAAGAAACTACCGTAACAAATAATACGATGTTTCACAAAAGTATCAAGCCCATGCTAATATGGTTTCATGCCATTTGGTGGATGGTTGCCCAAAAGAATGGTGTTAGTGCAAAGGGATTACAGAAAGTGCCTGGATTAGGTAGTTACCAGACTGCATGGACATGGCTGCATAAATTCAGGCGATTACTTGAGCAGGCTGTTATTACAGAACCTGTGACATACGATAAAATTATTAAAGAAAATCACGGGTATTGATTGGATACCCCATTTTTATCTATTTAAAAGAAGAGTTTTACTGAATGTGAAATCGTTAACCTCAACATGTAACAAATACATCCCATTTTCTTTTGCCGGTAAGCTAACCTTATTCTTATTTTCAAGAATTACTTCTTCTTTAAATAATTTCCTTCCCAGGAGATCTGTGATTTCAATTTTGGCTTTTTTACCCTCCATTCCCCGAAGCTCAAATGTGAAAGTACCACTCGCCGGATTTGGGTAAATATTTAAAATGGCTTGATCTTTCTGATTTTCTGAAATTCCAGAAGTCAGATCATATTTCATTACAGTTGTGTGTCTCATATTGTATTCATCCCTAAAGACTAAATACAAAATTCCGTTATCCGATATTGCGATATCTGTATAAGTGGCTATTCCCTGTGATGCAGGTTCGCCAACCATTTCCCAGGTTGTTCCGTTAAATTTCCGCACAGTTGCTTTTTTGCCATTCCCATAATCCTGGCAAACCACATAAGAAACACCGTTGTTGGTAATTTTAACTGTTAAATAGTTGGCCTGATCTTCAGAAAATGATGTTGAGCCCAACGGTGCCCAATCAGATCCGTTTAGTTTGTATAGTGTACCTTTTGCTTCTGCTCCCCAGGAAGCTACATATGGAATTCCTCCATACACAGCAATACAATGGTAAGCATCATGTGTTCCTCCTGAAAAACCCTGTGTCCCTAATCTCTCCCACATTGAAGTTGCAATGTTGAATTTCATTGCGCTTGCCTTGTAGCTGACATCATAATCGCGGTAGGCTACATAGGGTGTTCCGTTCTCAATCGCGAGGGCTACTACATTAGTCATCCATCCGGTAGAAAAGCCAGGTTCTCCCACCGTTTCCCATTCTCCCGAATATTTCATTACAGTTACCTTACTGCTGTGTGCAGCATCTGAAAAAGCTATCCATGGCACCCCGTCGCTAATTACAAAACTTATCACATCAGCTATATTCTCGGTAAATCCGGCACTACCAACATAAACCCATTCCGAACCACTATACGTCATTACAGAAGCCTTATTTCCATTTGCTCCATCACAGAAAGCTATGTATGGCGCTTGGCCAGACGCAGCCAGACAAAGACTGCTTGCTTTACCTTCAGTAAAACCTTCACTGCCAACCGGAACCCAGCTTTCTCCATCAAATTTCATAACCGTAGCTTTATCGTCATTTGCGCGATCCATATATGCAACATAAGGAGTTTCGCCAATAGTTACAATAGACTGTGTAAATGCTTCCCCTGAGGAAAAGGCTTTTGAGCCGACAATACTCCATGATTGTGCATTTGCAGCAAATACTGAAATGAACAGAATTGCTACGCAAAAAAAGAAACTAATTCTTTTTATTAAAGCGTTT
>JBKDZK010000780.1:0-1988 GCA_047971205.1 Draconibacterium sp. | reverse complement strand
CTTCGCAAAAAGTATAAGGAATCAAGATGACTCGCACCAGATCTGTAATACCTGATAAAATCCAACCGTTTGGTATTGTATTTGTTTATTTCTTCTAGCTCTTCGTTCAAATATTCCTTTTGTTTATCCAAACCAGCAGGGCGATTCATCTCAATATTATATAGCTTCCTGTAATAAATCATCCTGTAACAGAATTTGGGTTTTATTTCCTTGAAAAAGTTTATCTCTTCTTCTTCATTTTTAAATTCATAGGAAGCGATAAACAATTTCAACTGATTGAATGCGTCTGCAAGTACGTGAGAGGCCTCTATCGATTTTTTCAGAATATTACTTTCTGATGATTCAATTTTATCGACTAATTCATCTGTTTCTTTCCGTAGTTTGGTGATGTATTCAAGCATAAAATAATCTGTTTGGAGTTAACTCGCAGAATACCAAGCTTAATTAATTTCTCAAAATCGGGAATGCATTTTTTCGGTTTTCTTCGTAGTTGGGTTATACCCAATTCCCATCCTTGTAGGTTGGGTGCATCCACTCCAGGTTTTTATGTTTAAAGTAAGGAGAAAGTTCGTGGACCAATGTTTCTTTCTCTTCTATTGTCATTTCTGTAAAATTTCTTAGAATTTGCAAATTAGATTTTACAACTTCCAAGCTGTCCACACCAAGTACAATTCCGTTGGGGCCGTTTAACGATAGTGCAAATCGGATTAAATCAACAGGGTTTAATGATTTTATGTTTTCCCCGGGCCGCACAACTTTCATCAGCATTACCCCCATGCCTTTATCAAGTGCAGCGGGCACAGCCAATTCCTGTCGTTGCTGGGGATTTCTTTTCATGTCCCAGTGGTTCATGGCAATCAGCATGGTGTCGAAATCTCCCCGTTCTGCCATAGTTTTCATAGCAAGCGCATCGGCATGTCCTGAAAAACCAATAAAGCGAGCAATTTCTTGTTCTTTTATTCTATGAAGAACATCAATTAATTGTCCTTTTTTGCTCATTTGATCAACGTCTTCCATCGAATTTACAGAATGTATTTTCAGAATATCCAATTTATCGGTTTGCAGACGTTTCAAGCTGCTTTCAATTTCGCGCTTTGCTTCATCGGGGTTTCTGCTGCTGACTTTGGTGGAAAGGAATATTTCATTTCGTCGGTACTTTATAATCTTACCAACTCTTTCCTCGCTGATAACCCCATTTTTTTTATTATTATAAATATGTGCTGTATCCCAATAGTATAACCCATTGTCGAGCGCATAATTCAACATTTCGGTAGATTGATTTTCATCGTCAATATTACAAAATCGGCTACCAAGCCCCAAGGCTATTTTTGGAATCCGCATCCCTGTACTGCCCAAAAATGTGGTTGGCAGATCTTTTGCATCATATGTACTGCAAGAAGAGAAAAATGGAATGCCACTTAGGGCAATGCCGGCTCCAATCGATCCTTTAATAAATGTTCTTCTTTTAAGGTTGTAATTTTTCATGATAATTCGATTTAATAATTAGCGTATCGTATGGGCTTCCGTAAACTCAACTTTTGTACCATCTGCATTTTTCATATTCAGCAGCCAGCGGTCTCCTTTTCCAATTTTTGGTTTTCCCAATTTGTTATTTCCCAGACGTTCTTTTAGGGTGTAAATCGTCTCCTGCATGTCGTCAACCAAAAAACAGGGGTGATTAAAATTAATATCGTCGGAAGGGTAATGCTCAATATTTTCAACGCAATCAGGAATTTGTAAGTAATTCATTATTACCGTTTCCTCCTTGTTTCCCGGATAGCGCCAAATTTCATTGAAGCCCATTATGCCCACATAGAACGGATCGTAATCGAGCACTTCTTTACAATATAACCCAACATGATGGATTCGCCTGGAAATTCTGATTTCAGATAAAAACTTACCTTTTGACAGGCGGTGCAACGAATTTGTATTAAATTTAATAAACTCCAAAGGTACGCCTGATAGGTCGTGTGCCAAAAATACTTCAT
>JBKDZK010000779.1:0-2922 GCA_047971205.1 Draconibacterium sp. | reverse complement strand
GCACCCGCGCCAACGACGACGGCGAACCATCATCAACCGCCGGAAAACCTATACTCGGGCAACTTCAAAGTTACGGGGTTACGAATATACTGGTGGTGGTTGTTCGCTACTTTGGCGGAACACTTTTGGGAGTAAGCGGCCTGATCAATGCCTATAGAAATGCCACCGTTGAAGCGCTGAACAATGCTGAAATCGTTTCCAAACTCATTGAGAAAAGCTATGAATTAAAATTTGGCTACGATTTATTAAATACGGTAATGTACCATATCAAACAGGAAAACCTCTACATTACCGTTACCGATTTTCAGGAAACCTGCCGCCTGGTTTTTAAGGTACGCAAGGGCGATGCGGAAAAGGCTTACAGCATCTTCGACCAAATTTATGGTTTGACGATCTCTGAAGTAAAACTGTAAAGTTTTTGTTAATAAAATGGTGAAAAGTACAAGCCTTCAATTCTAACAAAAGTTATTTAAAGAAATTATTTTTGAGCCATGATGCAAAGTGCGATATTCCTGCCACCTTTTCTGATACGAGGCATCACTAGTCTCCGAAAGAAGGTTCTTTTTCCTGAAAAATGCATCAAACGATTAGAACTATCGATCGTATATTTTGATAAAAAAGTAGGCACTTTTTTTCAAACAAATGAAAACCAACATTTTCTTAACCGAAGTGTTGGTTTTTTTCTATTACGGAATTCAGTAATTAAAAACCAATAAGTAATGGCAATGAAGAAGGATTTATTATCGATTACCGATTTTTCGAAAGAAGAATACCTGCGTATCCTCGAATTGGCTGCCGAATTTGAAGAAAACCCAAATCAGGATCTGTTAAAAGGCAAAGTGGTAGCTTCGCTTTTCTTTGAACCGTCAACCCGTACCCGTTTGAGTTTTGAAACCGCCATTAGCCGTTTAGGCGGTCGCATTATCGGTTTTGCAGACCCCGACAGTTCGAGCTCAACAAAGGGAGAAACCCTGCACGACACCATCAAAATGGTAAGTAATTATGCCGACCTGATTGTGATGCGCCACCCGCTGGAAGGAGCAGCCCGTTATGCAGCCGAAGTTTCGGATGTTCCGGTTATCAATGCCGGCGATGGTGCCAACCAGCACCCCACTCAAACCCTGCTTGATATGTATTCGATCCTGAAAACGCAGGGAACACTCGACAACATTAATATTTTTATGGTGGGCGACCTGAAATACGGACGAACCGTACACTCGCTTTTGCAAGCCATGTCAGAATTTGAAAATCCGATTTTTAATTTTATTGCCCCACCCAACCTGAAAATGCCTCCCGGATATCTTCACCACTTACAGGAAAAAGGAATCCGTTATTTTGAGCACGAAGAATTCACCGATATTATTTCTGCCGCCGACATTATTTATATGACGCGGGTTCAGAAAGAACGTTTTGCCGACCCGATTGAGTACGAAAAAGTTAAAGACGTTTACATACTGAACAACGAAATGCTGAAAAATACCAAGCCAAATATGAGGATTCTTCATCCGCTGCCAAGAGTGAACGAAATCAGCACCGATGTGGATGCCAACGAAAAAGCCTACTATTTCGAGCAGGCCCGGAATGGTATTTTCGCCCGAGAAGCAATTATTTCGCATGTTATGAACCTTAAATAAACATCCAATGGAAGCAAAAGATAACGCCAAAAAGAAACTAAAGCTAAAAGTTAGCGCCATTAAAGAAGGAACCGTAATCGACCACATTCCGGCAAAAAATCTGTTTAAGGTGATTAATATTTTAGGCCTCGACAAAATCGAAAACCAGATTACATTCGGGACCAACCTCGACAGCCATAAACTGGGCGCCAAAGCAATTATTAAGGTAAGCGATGTTTTTTTCGAAGACATGGAAATTAACAAGATTGCACTTATTGCTCCTCATGCCAAACTGAATATTATTAAAGATTACGAGGTAGTAGAAAAGAAAATTGTTGAAACGCCTGATAAAATTACCGGGATCGTAAAATGTTTCAACCCGAAATGTATTACCAACAATGAAAAAATTACGACCTGTTTCAAGGTTATCGGCAAGACTCCGATTGCGCTAAAATGCAAGTACTGTGAGAAGATCACAACTGAAGAGCAGATCCGAATGATATAATTTTTGCTGATCTGATATAAATCCGCTTTTTGGTATTGCAGAGAGCGGATTTTTTATATATTTGCACCACCAAAATCAAACGGGGCGCGGCTCAGGGAGATTTGGAAAGTTCAAATAAGTATTGCCCAGTTGGCGATCCCGATAGCTATCGGGAGGTAAACGTGCCAATACAACAGAATGCCCAGTTGGCGGAATTGGTAGACGCGCTAGTTTCAGGGACTAGTATCCGTATGGATGTGAAGGTTCGAGTCCTTTACTGGGCACCAGGAGAAATCCAAATAAAATCAAAAGCACTTAAAATCAATATTTTAAGTGCTTTTTTGTTTTCCATAGGATTCAAAAAAGCACAAAAAAAGTCATTCTAAACGAGACTCTACCGAGAACAAGCATTTTTTAAAAATCTGTTCTCGCTATAGTCTCGACAATTCTCATAAGTTCCTCGATTTCAGCATTTAAATTGATATAAATTGACTCGATTTGATCTTGAAAACAAGCCCTGAAAAGGGTACTTTTAAGGTACTAATCGAGAACAAATTCCTTCTATTAACTTAAAAAGGAGAAATTATGAGATTAACGATTAACTTTTTGATGAAGAAAGCGAGAATGAAAAGCAATGGAGAAATTCCTATTTACGTTCGCTTTACCCTGAATTCCAGACGTGTTGAGCTTTCAACCGGAATCTATTGTTTACCTGAAATCTGGGATGAAACAGGTCAACAAATTAGAGGACGCAATGAAAAAGCACGAATCCTGAATAACCGACTAAATAAGATTGAACTTAAAAATCTAAAATAAAACAAGAAG
>JBKDZK010000778.1:0-3655 GCA_047971205.1 Draconibacterium sp. | reverse complement strand
ATTTTCAAAGATATACAAACAAAGCGAAGAGTCTTAAAATGGCGATTCAGAAACATTGTTGGGATCAGATTGGAAACTATTATAGTGTGGATTTGAACCTACTCCCGATTGATTCAAGTAGTATTCTGCATAGGGGAGCTCCCCGAACATGGGATTGCGTAATATAGAGAATTAGAGGCTGGTCTGGTTTTATGGCACTATGGGCAAATATAGCAACAGATGAACAAGCCCGTCAAATAGTAGAAAATCATATTCGGAATGTTGAATCATTTAATGCTCCATTTGGAATACGCACACTTGATAAAAGGGAGAAAATGTATGCACTTGTCAAAAGAGATAATCCATCGTGTTGGTTAGGCCCGATTTGGGGCATATCGAATTACATGACATGGAAGGGATTGGTGAATTATGGATTTGAAAAGGAAGTACGTGAACTCGCTATTAAAACGATCGATTTGTTTGGACGGGATTTGAAAGGAAACAGACAATTGCACGAATATTACAATCCCGATACGGGAGAAGGTATGAATAATATTGGTTTTCAGAATTGGAATTATCTGGTATTGAATATGGTTGCCTGGCTGGAGGGTGATTCTGTTGTCTCTGAATTTTAATGTAAAGAGAATATGATAAACAGATTATTTGTAATAACAACTGTGTTGACTACAGAAAGAAAAACAATACAAACAAATAAAATAATGAACAATTTTTTAAAAGCTCCTAATAAGGTATTTATTGGTCTTTTGGCGGGAATAAGTATTGTAGCCTGTACCCCTAAGAGCCCAGAAGATACAACGCCAAACATTATCTATATAATGAGTGATGATCATGCCTATCAGGCAATCAGCGCTTACGGTTTTGGTTTAAACAACACCCCGAATATTGACAGAATAGCAACCGAAGGGGCGATTTTTACCCGTGCTTGTGTCACCAATTCCTTGTGTGCGCCAAGCCGCGCGGTGCTTCTAACCGGAAAGCACAGTTTTATAAATGGGAAAGTAGATAATGTTCAAGAATTTAACTGGGATCAGCCGAATTTCCCAAAGATATTACATGCAAACGGCTACCAAACCGCTATGATTGGAAAGATACATATGGATGGAATTCCACAGGGATTCGATTTTTCCATGGTTCTTCCCGGGCAGGGTAATTATTATAATCCTGATTTTTTGATTGATGGGAAGAAAGTGAGAAAAGAAGGGTATGTGACTGAAATTGTAACCGAAACAGCGCTTGACTGGCTTAAGAACAAGCGTGATCCGGAGAAGCCTTTCTGTTTGTTGTATCACCAGAAAGCACCTCACCGCGAATGGATGCCTGCTGAAAAATACTTCAAGGGATATACGAAAATGAAGTTCAAAGATCCGGCTACGCTTTATGACGATATTGAGGGACGGCGTACGGCAGCTAAATCGGCAGAAATGAACATTTTAAAATATCAGAACTGGGCCGGCGATTCAAAAATATACCCCGAAGTAATGAAAGAGTTGGGCATTAAGGAAACCTCCAATTGGGGAATCAATGCGTTCAATGGTAACACCGGAAGAATGAGTTCTGAACAAAAAGCGGCCTGGGATTCGGTTTATATACCAATCAACGAAGAATTTAAAAGGTTATACCCAACCCTGAATGATTCCGATCTGATGGAATGGCGCTACCAAAGATACATGCAGGATTACATGGCTTGTATTGCTTCGGTTGACGAGGGAGTAGGACAGCTTCTGGACTATCTTGATGAAGTCGGATTAACCAATAATACTATTGTAGTTTACACCTCGGATCAGGGATTTTATCTGGGGGAACATGGTTGGTTTGACAAAAGATTCATGTACGAAGAATCATTCCGAACTCCTCTGGTTGTGCGTTACCCAAAGGAAATTAAACCCGGGACAAAGATTGATCGCTTGGTGCAGAACCTTGATTTTGCTCCTACCTTTCTTGACTATGCCAGTGTTGAAGTCCCAAAAGAGATGCAGGGCATTTCTTTTCGCAATTTGGTCAGCGGAAAGACTTCAGAATGGAGAGATGCAGTTTATTATACTTATTATGAATACCCCTCGATTCACATGGTTAAGCGGCATTACGGGATTGCAACGGAGCGATACAAACTGATCCATTTTTATTACGACATCGACGAATGGGAAATGTACAATCTGGAAAAAGATCCGCACGAAATGCTCAATGTTTATGACGATCCGGAATATGCGGATGTTCAGAAGACTTTACATGAAAGGCTCACACAAATACGCTCAGATTACGGAGACAGTGATGAACTGAATCAGAAGTACCTGAAGGCATACTTGGATTATCAGTCCAAATGAAAATAGTCAATATAAGATTTGAGATAAAGTATATGAAATTGAAGTGAGATATAATCCATTCGCAGGATTTGCTCCTTCATAATAAGGTTTTATTGTTTGGTTCGACAAATAGAAGGGAAAGAACGATTGAGAAATTAAAATTATTTCTTCTAGTTATAGAGTATAACTTAGAATTCAGTGTATAAAATGTAAAATTTTAATAGATAATTATATAGCTATGAAATGGATAACAAAACAAATATTTCGAGTATTAATGGTTGCGCTCTTGTTTGCTACAACAGTTAGTTACAGTTATACTCAGGAAGTAACACTCGGTGCATATTATTTTGATGGTTGGTCGGGACTAACGCAATTTCCTCACATTACGGAAAGTCTTAAAAATGACTTTAAAGACAGGGAACCAATTTGGGGATGGAAAACCAGTAGCGAGGAAATTATGAAAGAACAGATAGATGTTGCAGCTGATGCTGGTATTGATTTTTTTAGTTTCTGTTGGTATTGTTCGAAAGACCCAAAGATTTCAATTCCATTGAACCGTGCTCTTGGTTTCTATCTTGAGTCAGAAAATAATAAACGTTTGCAATTCAATGTTATGGTGGCAAATCATGGTGTTCAATTTGCCATAGGACCAAATAATTGGTTGGAAGTAACTGCTACTTGGATTGAGCTGATGAAACACCCTCAATATTTGAAAACTAACGGAAAACCAATTATTACATTCTTTTTAATACCATCTCTAATTGAGAATTTTGGATCGGTAAAAGCAACTAAAATCGCGTTGGAAGAGTTTAGGAATGAGGCAAGAAAGGCAGGAGTTGGAGAATTGGCTATTGCGTCCTGTATTGAAAAACAAACCGAGATAGAAATTGCAAAGGGTATAGGGATTGATATTTTAACGGCTTACAATAATCATGAATGTGGTGTTGACGGAGATAAAGAAGAAATTCCAATGTCAAGACTAATTGAAGGACAGGAGAAAATCTGGAATTCTTACATTCAATCCGAAATTCCCTATATGCCTGCAATAACATTAAACTGGGATCCAAGACCCTGGAAAGAAACGAAAGAAAAGAAATCAAATTTTAGGATGTACTATTATGTTCCATACAATACTGAAACAGTACGGGAAGTAGTATCGCGGGCTATTAATTGGGTTGCAAATCATCCTGATTCAACCACGCCTGAAAAGATTCTAACAATGTATGCATGGAATGAATTGGGAGAAGGAGGATGGCTTACTCCCTCTAAAATTGGAGGAGATTTTCTGTTGAAAGGTGTTACAGAAGCCTTAAATGAGAAATGAAGGTTTATCTTGTACTATAGATTCGGAAAAT
>JBKDZK010000777.1:0-2650 GCA_047971205.1 Draconibacterium sp. | reverse complement strand
ACGAATTGTTTACTTACGTTTCGTGCTGGGAGTACAAGGGAGAAGGCCAGGAGCCGGTATTACACAAAGAAGATTTGGTTTTTGAGAATGTGAAACTCACACAACGTAGTTACAAGTAGTCTCACGACTCAAATCTATTAATCTTAAAATTGAAAAGAAATGGCTGATAAAATTCTGAAACAACTCAAAATAAAAGTTTGGAGGCAAAAGAACGCTAAATCCAAAGGAAGATTCGAGACTTATACGATCGAGAATATTTCGACCGGATCTTCTTTCCTTGAAATGATGGACATTTTAAACAACGACCTGATTGAAAAAGGAATTGACCCGATCGCTTTTGACCACGAGTGCCGCGAAGGTATTTGCGGAACCTGTAGTCTGTACATCAACGGACGCCCGCACGGACCAGACACCGAGGTAACTACCTGTCAGTTGCACATGCGTAAGTTCAAAGATGGCGAAACCATCATTATTGAGCCCTGGCGCGCGCGTGCTTTTCCTGTAATTAAAGACTTGGTGGTAGACCGCAGTGCTTTTGAGAAAATTCTTCAGGCCGGAGGTTTCGTATCGGTTAACACTGGTGGTGTGCCCGATGCAAACGCCATTCCGGTGTCGCGCGAAGATGCAGAAGAATCAATGGATGCAGCTGCATGTATTGGTTGCGGAGCTTGCGTAGCGGCTTGTAAAAACTCATCGGCGATGTTGTTTGTATCTGCAAAAGTTTCTCACCTGGCCAAGTTGCCAC
Source organism: Draconibacterium sp. (assembly GCA_047971205.1). Classification (GTDB taxonomy): domain Bacteria; phylum Bacteroidota; class Bacteroidia; order Bacteroidales; family Prolixibacteraceae; genus Draconibacterium. The sequence continues at coordinate 1,905 of JBKDZK010000777.1, read as the reverse complement.
AAGGGAAAGTGGAAGCTGATACACGTGCCATGAGCATGGTAGCAAAAATGGACGAACTTGGTTTCGGCGGTTGTACCAACACCCGCGCTTGTGAAGCTGAGTGTCCGAAAAGCATTTCTATCATGAACATTGCCCGCCTGAACCGCGAATACCTGAAAGCGCGTTTGAGCAGATAGTTTGTTAACTTATTATAGTTTGAAAGCCTTTTCTTTGCGGAAAAGGCTTTCTTTTTTCACATAATTCACAACCGGATGTGCATAAGTTACAAGGCGAACGCCTGTATCTGAGCTTACGATTCTTTAAATTCGCAAAAACAAGGAGGACTTATGCCATACAGAAGATTACCCACGACGGACAAGGCAAGGCTTCGCGCGTTGGAAGCAGCCCTGAAAAAAGTAAACGCCATTACAACCCGAAATATCCCTTTTGCCAAACATTCGATTGAAGAGCTGCAGAGCGTAAAAAACCAGTTTGAAAATACATTGAAGCATTACGAACTGAATATCAAACAACAATCAGACAATAACAAACATTATAAAGCCACCCAGGAAACCGCACGCCTGTACCTTTCTCATTTTATCCAGGTACTGTTATTTGCTTCGGAAAGAGGCGAAATAAACGGCGGATTAAAATATTACGGTAGCCTTTTGGAATTGGGAGGTAAAGTTCCTGCGCTGAATACAGAACAGGAAATACTGGAATGGGGTCGTACTATTGTAAACGGAGAGCAAAACCGTGTACGGCAGGGTGGCAGTGCCATTTACAGCCCGTCGATTGCACTGGTAAAATTCAAATTGGAAGAATTTAGTGATGCAGCCATATTTCAGCAAAACCTGAAACGCAATACGCTGAGGGCTTTCGAGAAAATGCAGCAGTTGCGTAAAACTACCAACGATTTTATCTCTCAATTGTGGACCGAAATAGAAAGCCACCTGGAGTTGGAAGCGGGGTCGGAAGACGAAAAGCGCGCCTTGGCCGAAGAGTTTGGGATTGTTTACGTATTACGCAGAAAAGAGCGAAAATTACTACAGCAGGTAGTGGCTAAAAAAGCTGAAGAGCCAAAAAAAGAAATTTCATTGGAAGACAAAGCAGAAGAAAAGCCAGCGTTTGTACAGCGCGATCTTTTTATGCAGTTCAATTAGTACAGAATCTCGCTAGCAACAATCTTGTTGCCGGCGTTTTCCCTTTTTATCAGGTATAAAAGTGCAGCAATAATTACAAGGCTAATGGTAGCCGCGTAGTAGCTGGTGGAGCCATAATCTTCCACGCCTTCTCCAATGGTTCCGTTATTAACCAAAAACATGGCGGTAACAGCAATTGCATTGTTCAGAAAGTGTCCCAGCATCGGGAGCCACATCGATCCGCTCCACACTAAAAGATAGCCAAAAACAGCTCCCAAAACCATGCGCGGGATAAAGCCAAAAAACTGCATGTGCATGGCGCTGAAAAGAATGGCAGAGATCCAGATGCCCCAGTGGTGATTGCGGGTCATCCGGGTAAAAATTTTCTGAATAACTCCACGGAACAACAATTCTTCACCAATAGCCGGTAAAAAAGCCACCATAAACAGGTTAAAGGCCAGCCCCGGAATGGTTTTCACATTCAGGAATGCTTCGGTTAAGCGGGCAGCTTCATCTTCCGAATTGCGCATCCATTGTTCCACGTCCGACAACCAGCTGGGTAACGACAGGCGGCTATTTAGTTCGGCGGTGAAATTGATAAAGGGCATCATAAAAACCATTAGTACAATTACCATCAGAAAAGAGGACCCCTGGAATGATTTATTCAGGTAAAGATATTTTGAAATGTTGCCTTGGTAAAGATAAGCGAGAATTAGCGGAGGAAGAATGAATAAACCGATGGCCTGAACGGTTTGGAAGTATTTTAATACGATCAGGCTCTCCG
>JBKDZK010000776.1:0-1738 GCA_047971205.1 Draconibacterium sp. | reverse complement strand
ACACAAGGTAAGCAAACTGCACGAATTGTTGCCACAAAACCTGAAACTCTAAGCCCAACATACTACAAAGAAATCAATCTCGCCAGAACTTTCTATGACCTGGTTGGTAGAACGGATACTGATGTACAACCTGCTGTTCGATGTGAAACAAATGTCCGGGGTATTCAGTGCGCGTTTTGCAGAAAAGTTGCGCCGGTTAAAGCGACAGGGAAAAATACAGAAATATGTGCCGCGCGACCTGATTAAAAAGCCCTGGGTGGTGTATGCCAAACAGGCCTTCGGTTCGCCCCACAGTGTTGTGGAATACCTGGGCCGTTACACCCACTGGGTAGCCATTTCCAATGCACGGATTCTGAAAGTATCCGAAACGCATGTTACTTTTAGCTGGTGCGACCGGAAAAACGCTTACCAAAAGAAAACCCAGACCATCAGCGGGGAGGAGTTCCTGAAGCGCTTTCTCGACCACATTGTACCGCCTTATTTCAGGCGCATCCGTCACCTGGGCTTTTTAAGTACGCGAAACAAAAAACAAAGCCTGGAAAAGATCCGTGAAAGCCTCGGGGAAGGACTGACACAGGCAGCGCCACTTTCGCGGGCGCAGATTCTGGAACTGCGTTTTGGTGAGCGCTCCCAGCTCAGGTGTAAAGATTGTGGAGGGGAACTTCAATTACTGGAAACCTACCCCGGACAGCGGGCGCCGCCCGGAAATGCATTGGCCGGTGTGTGCCAATGACGGTGTTTGGCGGGACTTTTCGGAATGCGCCCCGGAGCGTAAATGGGAAAGCTATGTCCGGCTGCCAAAACCGCTTGCTGCAACAAGCCCCTTACAGTCCCAAAACAAGGCCAAAGCAGGTGCTACTGGCCAGGCAAAACCGGTTTTGTACCAAAAACAGGGCTTACACAACCAGCAGCACTACCCCAAAACGCACTGAAAGGGAAGCCAGAAACCGATTGAAAACACTATATGTAAACGGTTAATTAGCAGTCGATTAGGCCTGGAGCAATGTTTAGTTCAACATACCCTCCAATGCCAAGCGTATGCAAGCAACGCTTCATTAGAGGCTAAGTGTTATGCCCATTATTCACTATCCGAATATTGGTCTGCTGTTATCGAAATCTTTGTGATAAATAATCCATTCATGTCTTTGTAATTGTAAGCCATTGTTGTCTTGTTATCACGATATATTTTTAAATCAGGGTTTGTTTTTACATTTTTTAAAATCATAGGTTGCATATAATCTTCAAATGCATTTAAATCAACCGAATCTTTAACCCAATTTACCAACGTGTAATTGTACTGCAAAATATTCTCAGGGAGAGCAATCGCATTATCAAGTCTTGTGTCTTGGTCTACCATAATCGGGCAACTCTCATTTATCTTACTTACAGCTTGCATCATGACTTTATCAAATGACGGTGGAGCAAAAACAAACTGTTTAACAAGAAAATAAACAATCAATCCGACTGCTAAACCGACAATAGTACCAACTGTCTTTTTGTTATTTTTTGGGTTTTCCATTTTGTGAATTTATAAGTTTATGAATTTTAATTATTACCAGATTTTCCACCAAGGTTTTGTCCTAGTTGGTTTTTCGTTATTATTTGATTTATCAATCGGTACAAGTTTACCATTATCTGGGAAATATATACCGCCATTATCAGAACTAACATCAAAGAAACCAACTTCAAATTTTTCCGCCAAATCAATCATGGTTTTATATGCTTTCTCAGCAACAGA
>JBKDZK010000775.1:0-1846 GCA_047971205.1 Draconibacterium sp. | reverse complement strand
TTTCAATTTCTCCAGCTTTTCCTTTCCGAAATGCAATTCAGTTCTGTCTAACCAACTCATTTAGTAATTCAATAACGTCCGGACAAGGTTTTTTCAATGCGGTTGAAATTTTTCCAGACGGATGTTTTTAATTCTTCCACCGGGATTTGTTTGTGTGCGGCAGCCCGGTTGTATATCTGTTCCACTTCACCATCCATTTCGTCGGTCTCCAAAAAAATACGGTTCAGCGGTAAATACTGAAACGACTCGATGGTCTTGGCATTATCCCTGAATAAAATATCTCCGAACGAAAACATAAAATCCATTTCGGCCAGTTGCTTTGTCATTTCCAGGCCCGCTGTGTATCCGTGTAGAATCCAGGTCATGGAAGGTTTCATTTTTTTGCGTAAGGCAATCACTTCGTTGTAGGCTTTTACACAATGAATGATCAAGGGGTATTGGTATTCTTCGGCAATAAAAGCCTGCGCCTCAAAAACACGGCTTTGCTCGGCGAAGTCTTTTCCGCACGACTTATCCAGACCGGCTTCGCCCACAAAAATAACGTGATCGAATTCGAGCGCTTCTTCCATCAACTGCAAAGCTTCGTTGTTCTCCTCCTCTGTGCCTATATGCCACGGATGAAGCCCCACCGAATAAAAATTACGGCCCGAGAAAGCTGCAAAACCATCTCCCGGGTAAATGTTTTGTACCGTAATTGCATCCGTTTCGTAATGACTCGGATGGGTATGAATATCAACATAAGGAACCGGTGTCATTGTGTACCAAAAGCAAGTTACTAGGCCATTTCCAGAATTTTTGCCACCACCTTGTTTGCACCGTCTGCAATCTGACTGATGGTAGCATCGAGCATGTAGCAAGGTGTTGTCACCACTTTGTATTTGTTGTCCACAACAATTTCTCCGTGTGTAGTTGCAACATGTGTTGCTCCCAGTTTTTCAATGGCCGCAGCAGTTCCGGCATCCTGTCCGATGGTTACTTCCACATCGCCCAAAACTTTGGTAATTAAAGCAGGTGAAATACAAAGTGCCCCCACCGGCTTTTCAGCCACTACGGTAGATCGGATGGCGCTCTCAACATCCGGGTTAACCGAACAATCGGGGCCATCGAACGCAAAAGTGCACAGGTTCTTAGCCGCTCCAAATCCTCCCGGAAAAACAATGGCATCGAAGTCTGAAGCTTTGTATTCAGAAAGCGGCTTAATATTTCCCCGGGCAATACGGGCAGCTTCTACCAACACATTCCGCGACTCCGGCATTTCTTCCCCGGTAAGGTGATTCACGACGTGGGCCTGCTTTACATCCGGAGCAAAACACTGGTATTCGGCACCCTGCTGCGAAATAGCCAACATCGTTAAAGTGGCTTCGTGAATTTCGGCGCCATCATATACGCCACATCCGGCCAAAACAACCGCTATTTTTTTCATGATCGTAACTCTTTTATAGGATTTTATTTTCAATCAAAATTACAGTTAAATACTGAATTTTTGAAATGAAAAGGCCCTGATCCCTCAACGCCTTTTATTCTAAAATCCTTTCAACTAACTGATTTCATCCAGGTTATACGGAGTTTCCTGGTATACGTAATAATTCAACCAGTTTGAAAATAACAGGTTAGCGGTGGATTGCCAGCGCATCAACGGTTTTTCTTCCGGGTTATCATCCGGGTAATAATTTACCGGAACTTCAATCGGAAGTTTCTTTGCCTTGTCGCGATGATACTCACCATCGAGCGTATTTCGGGCATATTCGGCATGCCCGGTTATAAACAACTGCCGCCCGTTTTTGGCCTTCAGAATGGTAACACCGGCCTCCTCAGAAGAAGCAATGATTTTTAGCTCATCCACTTT
>JBKDZK010000774.1:0-10007 GCA_047971205.1 Draconibacterium sp. | reverse complement strand
GCGACCCTCAGCTTGGGAAGCTGATGCTCTCCCACTGAGCTCCTCCCGCTGGTTTTATTTTTTGCAACTCTCTGCTGGGGATCCCGAATGCTCGGGCCTACCACTGAGCTCCTCCCGCATCTTTTTCGTTTTGCCACCCCACAGCCTGGGATCCCGAGCACTCGGGACTACCACTGAGTACTCCTGCTAGTTTATGCTTTTTGCGACTCTCAGCTTGGGTGCCCGAATGCTCCGGACAACCACTGAGCTTTGTCCATCCGTTGACGGGCACACTCGCTTTTTAAGAACGCCCAAAAATAAGTAATAAATGCATTCGATAATCACTTTTGTGCATTAAAATGACCATTTAATTCGTGCAAAAATAGCTTGCCCGTAATCGCCGTATTCGGTGCCTGTACGGCCAAGGAATAATTGACCGTTTAACATTACTTCCCAGTTGTTGCCGATGGAGTAAGTCAGCGAAGGTCCGATATAGGAAGAACCGTCGCAGGGATTGAGCATGGCGGAGATGTTGCCCGAAAAAAGAGGCGTAAAAGGGTAGGAGCTTTGTGCAAAAAGGTTGTAGCGGCCAAACGAAAGTATTTTGGCTGATAAGTTGCTGGCAAAGAAACTCCTTCCTCCGGCATCGTGGGTGGTGCCATGGCTGTTGTAAAGGACGGCGGCATGCAGGTAGAGGCTGTTGCGGAAGGTGTAATCGCCCGAAACAGAGGCGACAAAAGTTTCAAAGTTTTCAGGATCATCGTTGTTACGTGGTTTGAACCAGGTGGCCTCGCCGCGAAATCCACCGCCTTTTATATCACCCGACCAGCCGGCACCCAGCACATAGTCGGGGCCAACCCAGCCTCCCATAATCTGAATGTCGTAGTTAAACTTTGAAAAACGATACATTCCTGCGATTGCTGTTTCAGATGAATCTTTACGGCCGATTTTATAAACCAGCTCTGCCGAGGATGTTTCGCTGGTGTAATACTGCATCCGGATGCCGTCGGTTCCGGGGCGCTCCTCGTAATCAAAATCGAAGTAGGAAAAAGTGTTGAACACATCGTTGGGATTCCAGACCAGGTTGGTGCCCCAGTTTATTCGCTGACGCCCCAGGCGAAGCTGGAGTTTCCCATTGGTGTAATCAACCCATGCACGATCGATCATCGAATGCATGAACCATCCACTGCCCGAGGCGAAAACAGTGCCCATATCCAGTAGCCCGTTATCCGACTCAATCATGTTTTGGTATTCAGGAAAGTCCTTGATCATTTGTCCGAAAAACAGGCGGTTTCGAGCTTCCACGGCATACGTGAAATTTGAGTTGGCATACCACTTGAAATTTAAGCGGTTATGAAATTGATTGAGGAAAAGGTCTTCCAGTGACTTTGTTGCTGAAACCGGCATTGGCTCTATCGGCTTGTAATACATACTCAACTCCTTGATGTATCCGTTGAATCCGATGCTGGATTGAGCGTTTGAATTCATTCCGGGGATTGCGACCAACGAAAATGCGAAAAGAACAATACGTACAAGGAAGCTGGAAATTAGCAGTTGGAATCCTGACATAAATTTTCGGATTTTATTTCCGAACCCATACGTTTTTTTCATATTGTATATTACTAACTACTTTGTACTCACTATTAAATTCTATTCAGCCATTCCTCCGGCAAAATCCATCACACACATGGTTTCGTAAACGGGGTGCGTGCCACAGGCCACTCCCACCAGTTTAAAAACAGGGTGGAGGAGGGTAGCCCTGTGTCCGCGGTCTTTTACGCTGTCATCGATCAGCAGAAAAATCACAATTTGGCGGGCGTCCGAATTTCCATAGGCAATGTTTTCCCCGATGCGCACCTGCCACCTGCCAAATTTTTCAACCCGTTGACGCATGTTTGACCCATCGCTGCCGATATGGCCCGTCTTTCCTGTCTTTTGCTGATCTTTCTGGTGTTTTCGTGCAGCTTGCGACAGCTCTTTGCTGGGATACATAACGCCTTGCGGATTTGCTTTTTTAAGCTCCCTCACACATTCGTTCAGCGCTCTGACACCCTCTACTGTTTGAATGGATCGATCTCCCGGGTAATGAAGAATTTTTTTGTCGTAATACCTGGCGAGGGGCTCAATATACAGTTCGGCATACCGGGCAGGATTGGAGCGGAACAGGTTGATTTCGTAAATCACATCCTTCTCCAGCGGAGTCAGGTAATTCGCTTTTTCTGCCGTATTCAGTGCCGGATGCTTTCCATCTTCTGCCGTTGCAAAAAGAGAAATCACCAGCAATAATATGAGTCCCTGAATTTTTTTCATTTTGAAATGTCGCTTATTATTTTCCCATCTTCGACCGTAATTACGCGGCGTGCTTTGTTTACCACGCGTTGGTCGTGTGTCGAAAAAATAAACGTAATTTTTTCTTCTTTATTAAGTTGCTCCATGATATCGAGAAGATTTTCAGTGGAGTGTGAATCCAGGTTGGCAGTTGGTTCATCGGCCAAAACAAATTTGGGTTTCGATGCCAGTGCACGGGCTACCGCTACGCGTTGCTGTTGCCCACCCGAAAGTTTTGACGGCCGGCGATCCATCATTTCTCCCAATCCTACCGCATGTAAAAGTTCAGAAGTTCTGGCTTCGCGGTCGGCTTTGTTGGTTCCCTGCAGGTGCATGATAAACTCCACGTTTTCTTTGGCAGTCAGAACCGGAATAAGGTTGTAGGCCTGAAAAACAAAACCGATGTTTTTCATCCGGAAATCGGTTAGCTTTCGCGCCGAAAGTTCATTGATTTTTATTCCTTCAATTTCAACGCTGCCTTCCGTGGCATCATCCAGTCCGCCAATAATGTTCAGCAAAGTGGTTTTACCCGATCCCGAAGGACCAACAATGGCGGTGAATTCTCCTTCTTCAAACGAAACATCGATCCCGTTTACGGCATGCACCGCTACCGAATCGCTGTTGTAAATCTTGTGCAGGTTTTTTATTTCTATGATTTTCATTGTAATGCGGAAATGCTAAAATGCAAGAATGCATTAATGGTTAATATTTTTATAGGTAGTATCTTTTGATTTCGTGACAATTTTCAAAATTTCAGTACACTCATTTGTTAGGCGTTCGAGTTCAGTTTGATCACCCGAAAGTTTGGAGTCATTTATTACCTCAAGCCAGAATAAAGATTCATCAGCCTCTTCCACAACTATACTCATTTTACTGAAAAATTCAGCCTGCGATCGGCCACGGTATGCGGCGCGGTAGTTGGCACCGGTTGAAGTTGCCGATTTGATGAGTTGGTAAGTAACTACGGAAGTTGCCTTGCTCTGTTTTAAGGAATCACAAAATAGAATCACATCCACACCAAATTTTTTTGTGCGTTTCTTCATTTCTTCAACAAAAATGTCTTTTGGGTTCATGATTATAATTTTTTAATGAACGATTTTTATTATTAAAGCATTGATGCATTTACGCATTCATGCATTTCTATTCCGTCCTCGTCGCCTCCGCCGGGTTGAGTTTCAATGCTTTTCGCGCCGGGTAAATGGCTGATATCATACCGGTTATAATTACCAGAATGGTTATAATTACCAGCGTATCGGGCTGAAGGGTCGTATACACTTTTGTTGCGTATCCGTATTTCTCCAGTCCTTCTGAAAATGCCGAGACATCTATTGGCCGCGTTTCAAAATACTTGGTAATAAGCGAGCCGATCAGAACTCCGAGTAATCCTCCGGTCAATGTCAGCATCACCGATTCGAGCATAATCATCCCAAAAACTTTTCGTTTGTTCATCCCTACTGCCATCAGCATTCCGATTTCCTTGGTGCGTTCGAGTACTGCCATCAGCATGGTATTAATGATGCCAAAACAGAGCCCCAGCAAGATGATCAGAATAAAAATGTACATGTATTGATCCATCGATTCGGTAAGGATCGACATTTCGGGACTGATTTCTTTCCAGGTTTTAACATCGTCGTTTCCGGCCAGCTGCTGCACATTTGCTTTTACGTCATCCACGTTGTTGGCATCGTCGCAAATCATGGCTATTTCGTGCGCCACGTCGCCCTGCATACCCAGCTGCTTTTTCAGGTCGTCGTACAAAACAAAAAGGTTGGTTTCATCAAAACCGGTATTTACGGTGCGGTAAATTCCACTTACGCGGTAGCCTTTCGACGACAGATCGCCGTTCATATCCACCATTTGTACGTTTAGCTTCGAACCGACTTTCAATTTTAGTTTCTTGGCCAGTTTTTCACCAATAAGTACCGGAGGCATCCGGCTGGTTTTCTCAAGGTAGGTTCCTTCAACGAGTTTTTGCGAGATGTTGGTGACCTCTTTCTCCATTTCCGGAACAATGCCCAGCATTTTCCCTCCGCCGGTTCCGTGTGCCGCCATAATAAACGGCTCGGAAATTAACCGGTAGCTGGCAGCGTCCACTTCATCGAGCTGGTCTATTTTCCGTGTTAATTCACCGGCGTTGTTGATGAATAATCCGGTTTCGTTGTTATCCATGAAATGAGGAGCATGTACCTGCACGTGTGCCAGTTCGGTGCGGGTTGCCGATTCAATCCTGGATTCGACCGCGCCCAGCATAAAAGCTGTCGCGAAAACACCGGCGATCAATCCCAGGGCAATGGCAACAATCATAATAATACTGCGCACTTTGTTCCTCCATACATTTCTCCAGGCTATTGATAAGATCATAATTTGTAAAATTTGATTGAAGTTAGAAGACCGAAGACGGAAGTATTCTCCGCAACCTGTAATGTCGACGCTTGCTTCCTGTTATTTTTTGTTTTCATTTTTGTATATCCGAAATGATGTTTCAAAATATAGTTCTCAGATTAATAAAACTCTCCCTCATTCCCTCTCTTCGCGAAGAGAGGGACGATTGTGACGAGTCGCAATCAGGGTGAGTTATGATTTTTAAAATATGCCAATCATGAAAAATATTTGATATCGTGTTTATTAAAAAATCTTGTGGCAACTAACCGGATATGCAAATTTCATTTTCTTATCTCTTAACTGCGATTGCTTACCGCTAACTGATTTAATTTCGCATGGCTTTGGTAATTTTCAGCCGTTGAATATTGTACATCGGGAAGACGGAAATAAACACACTGAGCAGGAACACCAGTATCATTTGGCTGTAAAAAAGCGAGGCTTTCAGCGAAAAGTAAAGAAAGGGCTCCATTCCGTATTGCTCGTAGGCTTCAGCCATCTTTCCCGACATGGGGATCGGATGAAAGTAGAAGTAGGTGCAAAAGAGGTAACTGATGAGTACTCCCACCGAACAGCCGATGAGACCGATAAAGATCGTTTCAAAAAATACAATCGTCGAGAGTTTGCTTTTTTGCATTCCCACGGCATGGACCACTCCAAACTCGCGGGAACGTTCTTTTACCATCATCAGCACAACGCTGAACATGCCAAATGCAATAACCATGTACAGGATTCCCAGCATGATTTTGCCGCTTCCCCGGTCGCTTTCGATAAGTTGCTCCAGGTCGGGTTGCATTTCGGTCCAGGTCATTACGCGGTTGCCCGCCGGAAGAAGCTTTGAAATTTCTTTTTTCAGGTGTTTCACCTCGTAATGGTTGTGCGCCATTACCACCAGCGAGGTTGAAAGCCCGTTGGCTGAGTAGAAATCCCGCGCGGCATCAATGTCCAGGTACACCATGCGGTTGTTAAATTCCTGGTTGGGGTGGGAGAGCAGGCCTTTAATTAAGAATAACCCGCTGGCGCTTATTCCGTGGTAGCCCTGACTGATCATTACCAGTGTGTCGCCAACATCCAGGTTCAGGTACCTGGCCAGCCCTTCGCCCAGCAGTGCGCCTTTGTCCCCGGTTTTCAGGAAACTGCCTTTTTTAACTTTCTGCGATATTTTGGTGATCTGGTCTTCTGCTTCGGGCTCAATTCCCATTACCATGGCCGGTTTGCTTTTCAGATGATTGGCTGCCAGTGCAAAAGACTCGATTCGATTCGCCACCAGTGTGACATCGGGAATTTGGCTGATCGACTCCTTTAACTCATCGCTTGCGGCAAAGCTGTTGTCAAGCGTTCGTTCGTTCCAGAAAGCGGTGTCCTGCACCTGCAGATAGCCGGAGTAGAATTTGACCGAATTTTCGATCATGCTGTCGTACGAGCCTTCCTGCATCGATCGCATCCACGATGCCAGCAACACGCTAAAAACAATCGAGGATATCGCGATAAACGTTCTCCGCCGGTTTCTCCAGAGGTTGCGCCAGGCCAGTTTGATGTTGGTTCTCATTTTGAAATGCTTAAATGCGTTAATGCATGAATGCTTTAATTTTTTTGATTCATGCTCCGATATGTTGTATCCTTCGACTTCGTCATTATTTTTGTAAGCTCAGTGGCTTCATTTAATAGACGAGTTAATTCCTCCTGATTGCCGGAAAGACTGGCATCTTTAATGACTTCAAGCCAGTACACTGATTCATCAGATTCTTCCACTACGATACATATTTTGCTGAAGAATTCAGACTGAGAGCGCTCCCGGCAGGCAGCCCGGTAATTGGCACCTGTTGAAGTTGCCGACTTGATTAGTTGATAAGAAATCACCGAGCTACCCTTTGATTTTGTTAATGTATCACAGAACAAGATCACATCGACAGCAAACTTTTTTGTTCGTGCTTTCATTTCTTCAATAAAATTATCTTTGGGATTCATTCAGTTCTTTTTATGGTTTGATTTCTACTATTTAAGCATTTTAGCATTCACGCATTTACGCATTGCTATCTAATCCTCTTCATATTCTGTTGCGAGAAAAAGCTTTCATCGATTTTTACGTCAAAGTCGATTTGATTGAAGATCAGGACTGTTTTGTTGCCTTCTTCATCGGCCGGAATCATTTCCAGCCGGGTCGGCATCACGCGGTCATCCATCTTTTTGATCTCGCTCAAAACTTCTGTGTTAACAAGGTATCCGTCTTCATCGTAAAACTCGGCTTTCAGCCAATGGTACTCTTCTTTGGAGATCCACATGATCACTTTGCCCCAAACCACCGCCGCATCATCGTGGGGGATGAGCTGAATTTTATAGCACAGGTAATCCTGTATTTTCTCTTCTCCCAGCAGTTCCTGGTCGTAATCGTCGGCCATCGAAGATTCCTTTACCAGGTCGTCGTTGGTAAAGTCGGAGCCCATCCACGACTGCATCATCATCGACGGCGGAATTTTGATCATGCGTTCGATGTTGGGCACCCAGTTCCACATTTCGTTGTCGCGTTTCAGAAAAACCTGCCCCTTTTCCTTGGCCGGAGCGCTGATGTAGATCAGCGAATAATCGTTTCCGAGGGTCCAGTTCTTCATCGAAACGGTGCGCGACCAGGTGGGGCGTTCAATGATCATCGTTAGTTCTCCGATGCTGGAGGTTCCCCGGAATTTCTCATCGGCCTGCCGTACTATTTCTTCTATGTTGATGGATTGGGCTTTCCCTGGCAGGGCACCGGCCATTAGCAGTAAGGCGAAAAATACCTTGAATGCCTGTTTTATTGGTAGTTTCATACGATGCATGGTGTGTGATTTAGTTTGTTTTTATGATTTTCAGACAGTTGTCGATAACAGCCTGCTCCATTTTATCGCCCTGGAATATTTCGGGAGCTGCTACCAGGTAAAGAAAGGCGCCCTCAATCATCGCCGATACGGCCATCAGATCCTTTTCGGGGTCTTTGCTGCCGCACGAAACAATAAACTGGTAAAACATTCCCACGATCGGCCCGGCTTTTTCCTTGTAATTTTCAGCAAAAAGCAGCGAAACTTTTGGCTGCAGAAGGAGCGAGAACAGTAGTTTCCAGTACTGCGTGTTTTCGCGCACCAGCTCAAAATTGCGTCGAATAAAATATTTGAACTCTTCTTCGGTTAAAGCACCGTCGTGATTGATGTCAAGGTTGTCATAGATCTCGTTAAAACCCTGATCCATGATCTCGTAAAGAATCTGATCTTTGCTTTCAAAATAATTGTAGGTAAGGCCTTTCGAAATTTTGGCTTTGCTGGCGATCTGGCTGATGGAGGTGGCGTGGAACCCGTTTTCAGCAAAGAGTTCCAGCGCCGTATCCATGATCAATTGTTTCTTCTGTTTTCTGATATCGTTAAATTGTTCCGGACTTCGTGGCATCTTTTTATGTTTTTATGAATGAACGGTCGGTCAAAAGTAGGGGCTTCTTTTGAAACATCCAAGAAAATGAACAAGAAAATGACCGGATGGTCAATTAAAAGTGTTTTTTCGAACATTGGACGAATAAGTTTGATGAATGGACAGGCGATTGAAGATTAATTCAAAATAAGCCGACAAAATGACTGGATGCACTAATAGTTGCAAAATGGCTAAGAATTCATTGCTTACTTTGTGTTCAATTAGATGAACGATAACCTGGAACGAGAATCACATTCCGTTCCTTTTTTTATGCAGCTTTATATGAAGATTTTTGAAGGACATTCTTTCCACATCCCGGTTCTGGGAGTGGGATATTCCATAGACACACCCATTAATGTGGCACCTTATGGTATTTCGTCGGTTATCTCGCTGGTAGATGATGGCCTGATGGAGAAAATGCGAGAATTTTACTGCAAGAAGTTTGATATTCCCTTTCAGGGCATTACTCAAAAGGTGGATGATTTTCGGGCCAAACGCATTACTTTGTACCTGAACATGGTGGAAGAAATTGTGGCGCGAAAGTTCGACGAGTTAAAACATAGTGTAACACACGCAGGCGGAGAGTTTGAAAAGTACCTGGAGCTACTGCCCGATACTTCTTCGCTGAAGAAAAAACTAAGCCTTGGCGAAAAAGGTAAAAAGGCGGTGGAAGAGTTTTCGAAGTGGGTGCACGAGAAATTGCCGCTGGGATCTATCGATGTTAACATTATGACAAAGCTTGACCAGGCACACCAGAAAGATGGTGAAGATCTGCCCGCCGAGTACAACGATGCGCACGCTGCCCTGCGTGGTTTTGCCAACAGTACGCTGAGCTCATCGCTGGTGCTTTCTGCCGGAATGAGCCCGCGCCTGTACAGTTACATCGAAAACTTTGAAGATTTCTTTCCCGACAGTGAAGGCCACATCAAAAAGAAAATTGTTCTGAAGGTGAGCGATTTCCGCTCGGCACTGGTGCAGGGAAAAATGCTTGCCGCCAAAGGTTTGTGGATTTCTGAATACCGGATTGAATCGGGCGTGAATTGCGGCGGACATGCATTCCCGACGCAAGGCGTTTTGCTGGGGCCGATCCTCGAAGAATTCAGGCAAAACCGCGATCAGCTGTACACAACCTGTTTGGAAGGCTACAGAGAGGCCTTGCAAAAGAAAGCCTTGCCGCAGCCTGCCGATACACCCGAGATTAAAGTGACGGCACAGGGCGGAGTGGGGACCAACGACGAAAACAATTTCCTGCTCGACTATTACAACATGGACAGTGTGGGCTGGGGATCTCCCTTTCTTTTGGTGTCCGAAGCAGTAAGTATCGACACCGAAACAATGGACCTGTTGGCCAAAGGCGGCGAAAAGGAATACTACTTTAGTGGTTTGTCGCCGCTGGGTGTGCCGTTTAACAGCATTAAAGGCGCCTCGATGAGCGTGAGAAGGCTGGCGCTTGCTGCCGAGGGAAAAGCCGGTACTCCGTGTACCAAAGGCTTTTTGAAATTCAATACTGAATACACCCAAAAGCCCATTTGTACGGCATCGCGCCAGTACCAGGCAAAAAAGTTGCAGGAGCTGGAAGAAAAGAACCTAAACGGCGAAGCATATCAGAAAGCCTACGATAAAATTATTGAGCCCGAGTGTTTGTGTATTGGGCTGGGTGTTTCGGCTTTGCTGTCGAAAGACCTGAAAGTGGCATCTACCGATAAAGTAACGATTTGCCCGGGACCTAACCTGGCTTATTTCGACAAGGTGGCGACACTAAAGGAGATGGTGGACCATATTTACGGCCGAATAAACCTACTGAGCAAAATGCCGCGTCCGAACATGTTTGTCAAGGAGCTAAGCATGTACCTCGATATTTTTAAGGAAAGAGTGGAAGCCTTTCTTCA
>JBKDZK010000773.1:0-2025 GCA_047971205.1 Draconibacterium sp. | reverse complement strand
TTAAAAGGTGAAAGTTTAAGAAGAAAAATGTAATTTTGTCATACATCGGTCATTCCAAAACCTGAAAAAACAGGGGGTCAATATCACCGGAATGAGGGGTCAACATCACCGGAATATCCACTTTACAGCAAAAATCGGTTTCCGGTAAGGTTACCGATGAATCAGGAACACCACTTCCCGGGGTAACTGTTGTTGTTAAAGGGACAACGCAGGGGACAGTAACCGATAACGACGGGACTTATTCTTTATCCAATATTCCAGAAGAAGCAATACTCTTATTTTCGTTTGTGGGGATGAGACCACAAGAAGCAAGTGTAGGAAGTCAAACACAGATAAATGTAAAAATGCACGAGGAGGCCATTGGATTGAGTGAGGTAGTAGCGGTTGGATATGGTACTCAACGAAAAGTTAATTTAACAGGATCTGTAGGGAGGATTGATCCAAAAGAATTTGAAACCAGGCCTATTACAAATGTTACCCAAGCTCTTCAAGGAAAGGTCCCCGGATTACTAGTAAACCAAACTGGGGGGCAACCTGGAGGCGAACAATTTAAAATAAATATACGAGGAGTAAGCACTTTCTCAAATAATGACCCATTAATTATTGTTGATGGCATTGCAATGTCCTTAGTTAATCTCAACCCACAGGACATTGAAAGCATTTCTGTTTTGAAAGATGCAGCATCTGCTGCAATATATGGTGCACGTGCATCAGGAGGAGTCATTTTGGTTACTACCAAGAAAGGTTCAGTAGGAAAAACTAAAATATCTTACGATGCCTACTATGGCATTCAAACTCCCACAATGCTCCCAGACATGGTAAATGCTTATGAGCATGTAATGCTTTATAGAGAAGCAGAATATAACGCTAACCCCGAAACAACGGTATATAAATATACCTTGGAGGAAATGGAAGCTTATAAGAGAGGAGAATTACCGGAAACAGACAGAGTTGACTATTTATTTAACTCAGCAAGTCAGCATAATCACAACCTTTCAATATCAGGAGGCAGTGAAATCAATCAATATCTTTTCTCAGTTGGGGTCACGTCTCAAAACGGTACACTCAGAAACACATCTTCCAACCGATACAATTTTAGACTTAATAATAATATCAGAGTGAGTAAGCGCTTTAATATTAACCTGAATGTTCAGTATGCACCAACCAGAAGGCACCAAATGTCTGAGGCTACATATCCTTCCGGGCCAACACGTGGGCTTTCAGATATTATTTATAATGCTGCTTTTAGACGAGGAGCAGATGATTTTATTTTTACTAGCGATGGAAGATGGGCTTCGGTAACTGGCTGGGCAAACAGAATTGGATTGGCCTCAAAGGATGGAGGATTCCAAGAGCGTGATTTAAATAGATTTACAGGAGTAGTTACATTCGATTACAAGTTATCCCCCAGCTTATCACTCAACGGGATGTATGGAGGGAAATATGACCATACCAGACAAATTGATTATAGCAAAAGGATGCAATTCATTAACCCAGCTGACCTCACAACTGTGGACTTTGACTATAACATCAACTCGCTGTTAATCTATAATCAGGACAACTATCAACATAATACTCAATTATTGTTAAACTATAATAAAGAATTTGGTGGAATCCATGAGATCAAAGGGCTCTTAGGCTTTTCACAGGAATGGAATACTGATACTTGGGAAAGGGTTGGAAGAAGAAATTTTGTAACAGATGACATATACGTAATTAATGCAGGAAGTAGTGATCCGTCAGTTTGGACAACTGCAGGTAGCGCTTCAGAGTGGGCTCTTCGCTCATATTTCGGAAGATTGAATTATTCACTAAAAAATAGATATTTATTTGAATCCACTATGAGATATGACGGCTCATCCAGGTTTAGCGAAAATAAAAGATGGGGTTTCTTCCCATCTTTCTCACTAGTGTGAAGATTTGATATTTGCCGAACTATTTTTTCTTTTTCCATCATAAGTCCACTCAAAAGGCTTGGCCCGATCCGTATTGTAGGTATTGACATATTGGATTATTTGTTCAGCT
>JBKDZK010000772.1:0-6049 GCA_047971205.1 Draconibacterium sp. | reverse complement strand
ATTTAAATAAATATGTTTCGATTTATCAAGACCAACTGAAAAAAGGAGACATATTAATTGCTTACAATGAATTAGTGAAATTCGTTATGAATTTAAGAACGGAATTTATAAAAACTCATTCCGACAAATATTCGTTTGCTGGAATTCTTCACGGTTATTTGGACTATACATATTTCTACTATTCAAACGACTTTATAAAAAGTAAAAAGCTAAAATTCGGACTTGTTCTAAATCACGTGGAAATGAGATTCGAGATTTGGCTACTTGGAAATACCATCCCGGTTCAGAAAAAATATTGGGAAGTGTTGAAAAATACAAAATGGAATAAAAAAGCGGAAATGCCAAAATATTCGATTCTTGAAATGACTTTGGTTGAGAATCCTGATTTTAAAAATCTGGACAGACTAACTAAAAAAATAGAAACTAAAATGATGGAGGCTTCTGGCGAAATATTGGACTATCTAAAAACAATAGATTAACTAAAATGAAAACAAAAAGCCTACGCACAAACCAAAACTTACCAAAGAGAATGGCTGTCCCAACACAAGGACAGACAGCGAAGAATAAAGCACGAAAACACAATAATTGAATATGCCTCCTCCGCCCTTGCCGATCGGCGTCAGGAGAGCCATTCGGCCGGATTGATCCCGTTCTTTTCTGCCTGTTTCCCAATAATAGGAGACCGGAAAAAGAAGGGACAATTTTCAGAATAAATACCGCATATTATTGGCGTACGCCATAGCTAATCCCACTTACTAAACGTTGTATAAGGTTGTTTATTGGTGGTAGAAATCTTAGTAATAATTTGAGAAAAGTATCGTTTTCCAGTACTTTTCTCGAAAAAGTACTAAACTGAATGCAAAATAATATACCAGGTATTTACTTTCGTTTACACAGGAATAGGTAGAGACAAAAATGCAATTGTAACTTGAAATAAACTCTGTTGCCAAAAGAGTTTATGCTAAATTTAAAAGAGAAGGAGGTAAGTGCCGAGTTTGTCAGAGATATGGAGGCATTGCCAAAACCTGAAATTAAGTACAAACCAAGTGAAGCTTTTGTCTGCTTATCCAACCGGAGCCCAATAGCTATTCTCCTATTTAAGTTTTATATACGAAGCCTGGTTTCATAAGGCTTTGGAAGATAAGTTTATAGTATTTCAAGCTGCCGAAACGGTAGTTTGACCGTCCTTTTATTGTCCAAATAATTTCAGAAGAAGGACAATTGAATCCTCATTCACGGATCATAGCCAACGATCTGATTCTGAGTCCCGGTATTTTAAATGATTCAAAGTTTTTGAGTATGGAAAAGTATACTCATATCATTACTGAGCTGGAAGTTGAATTAAAACGAATTTCCATGAATTCAGAGAGTATGTTGAACACGGCAAAATCGGCCATTAAACGCTGCCGGGTTGCCCTGGTTGAGTTAAGGTGGGTGGTTGTCAATCAAGGCTTCCCGGACACGAAGTCGGAAATTCGCTTTTTCAAAAAGATTAAACCTGCCGCTCACAGTCGTCTTTTGTTTTATCAGGCTGTATTTGAGATGGAGAGTTTCCGTTCGAACTATGATCCGGACAGAATCAGGAGATACCTGAAGGTGAAGCTGGATGAAATTCAAATGTTCACAGAGGAAAATGCCGGCAGCGTTCAATATCACAATTGCGGCTTTACCCACCTCGACAGTCTTTACTTTGTGCGTAAACGCGAAGAAATTCCCATAGAACTGAGAGGAGAATACTATTTAATGGATGAAGAATTTAATACCTGGCAAGACTATAACTTCTCTGTGATTCGGGCCAACGAAATGTTACAGGAATACCTCAGCCAGGTGATTCTGAAACTGGAGAGTCCGCAAGTATCCGGTAAGCTGCAACGGTTCGACCATCTGGACTGGACGGCCAATAAAATTGATTTGGTCGAATTAATTTACGCTCTCTATTTCTCAAAAGCCATCAACAACGGTAAAATTACCATCAAGGAATTGGGAGAGCTGGTCGGGCAGATCTTTGGCATCGATATTACGAAAGATGTGTACCGGTATTTTATTGAGATCCAGCAACGAAAAATTGAACAGACAAAGTTCATCGCTTTTCTGCAATCTGTTCTTCAGCAACACATTGATCAAAATATTTGAAGAAGAGCTGATTCACATCCTTTAGGAAAGATTAGTAAACAATAATAAATACCCAAGGTGACAATAACGTGATAACTTTTAAGATTTCTGTGGTGCAAATTTGGAAGAATGTAAAACGAACCATTTAAAATTGAACGTTATGCCAACAGAAATCGTTACAACTGATGATCTTCGGGAATTCAAACTCGAACTGATCAAGGAAATCAAACAACTCTTTGCCGCCCATCACGGAAAACCTACCAAAAAATGGTTAAAATCCTACGAGGTAAGGAAGCTACTGGGGATCTCTCCCGGAACTCTACAGAACCTTCGGATAAACGGAACGCTGCCATTCACAAAAATTGGCGGGGTAATTTTTTACGACAGCGAAGACATTCAAAAGATGATGAAGGAAAACCTGGTGAAAAACCGTTTTGAGTTCCGGCGCAGGGGATGAACTACATCAGGCATCAGACCGGTTTGTTTGACCGGTTTGCGAAAGATGAACGCATCAATCCTTTTCATATCAGCCTGTATTTTGCCCTGTTCCAGTTTTGGAACAGGAACCGGTTTCGGAATCCTTTCCCTATATCGAGGGAAGAAGTGATGACTGTAGCCCATATTGGCTCTGTCAACACCTACACAAAATGTATCAAACAACTTCACGAGTGGGGATATATCGAATATTTTCCGTCGTTTCATCCGGATACCGGGAGTAAGGTCAGCTGTATCAGTTTTGATAAAGGTAGTGATAAAGCTGGCAGTAAAGCTGATAATAAGGGTAGCGATAAAGGTAGTGGTAAAGCTGCCGATAAAGCTTTCTATAAGAATACAAACATTACAAACGGTAATAAACAGGGATCACACCAAAATCTTAAAAATGGAAAAGAAAAACAAGCTGGAAAAACCAATCCCTTACACATCGAAACCGACAAGGATTACTCCGAACCCTTATAAAGAAATCGCAGAGATCAGAAACAGAAGACACCAGTTTAGTTTCGGAGCCTGTAAGGACTGGCTCGAGAATCTGGGTAAACAGACCTACGGAGAGCATTTTTGTTTGTATCCCGAAGATTATTCGCTGATTTACCGTTTGATCGTTTATGCCATTGAGGACAAGAAAGAAGCAGAAAAGTACAACGTTGATCTAAAAAAAGGCATCCTGCTGACTGGTCCGATCGGTTGCGGAAAAACCACTTTGATGACGCTGATTAAGTACTTTTTTCAGCCCCTGAAACGTTACCAGGTTAAATCCTCACGTGACATCGCATTTGAGTTTGAAAAAGAAGGTTATAAAGTGATTAACCGCTACTGTAAGCCACCATCGACCAGGAGTTATCCCAACTCTGTTTTAGGGATTTTCTGTTTTGACGATTTGGGCATAGAACAAACCCAAAAATACTTTGGGAATGAATGCAATGTGATGGCAGAGATCCTTCTCAGCCGTTATGATTTGTTTATTTCAAAAGGCATTCCAACACATTTAACCACCAATCTTTCTGCTTCTGAAATCGAAGAAAAATACGGAAACCGTGTCCGCAGCCGTATGCGTGAAATGTTTAACCTGGTAGCCTTTGATAAAAACGCCGGAGATAAAAGAAGCTAAAAATGGGTGTTGAATTAATCAATAAGTTTATCCTGGGTTTTCTGAATGTTTTGGATATTTATTTTTGAAACCTCGCATTCTTTGGCAATTGTTTTCCATCCCCGAATGGCCTCCTGTACTTCTTCAATAATGGTACCTGCATTTTTTACCCCGAAATGACCGGCCAGCTTCATTAGGTCATTTCTCCCGGGATTTTGACTTTCGCCGGCAACCATTGTGCTGTGAAAGCCGTACCCGGTGTAAGAAAAAGTAAGATCATAAGCCGGAGCAAACTGCCATTCTCCCTTTGCATTCATCAGGAATGAGAAATTTTTACTGTGGTCATCCTGGTTGTGTGCATAAACATTGAAAGCTGCCAGCCTGAAAACCTTTTCATAGGCCTTTACATGTTTTTCCAGCCGGAAGGCGCAATCCATTAAATGGCCATAATCCATGGAGCTCATCTTAAAATTATCATGCATAATGCCCGATGCTGTGTGTATATGTAAGCGTTTTCCTGCTTCACGATCAAACCGCTTCGTCCCAAAATATACCTTTCCTGACTTTCCCTTAAACAGCTTGCATTCACTCATGTTGATGCCTGCCAGCAATGCCATTTGATGATAGGCATATTCGATGGCTGCAATTTCAGGATTGTCAGCAGACGAAGGAAACTTAATCAGCCAGTCTTCATAAGCTTCAGGGATATCGTTCGTTCCGTGTACCAGGTCTTCGGTTTGCGGATTATACCCCACAAAAATCTTTGGCCGGGCGCCCCCCGATGATCCTCCCAAAAGAAATAATTCTTCAATAATCTCAGAACTTGTTCCCTGTAGCACCAGGTCCATTTCCTTTGCAAGAATATCCAGTTCAGGAAGATTACCGGTATTTTTTTCCTGTTCTATCTCCGGTTCGTAAACAAGGGCTCCCATGCCGGTCGATCCAACAAAGGCCAAACGGTCCAGTGGTGTAATCTCTGCAATGTTTATTCCTTTGGCAGTGAGTGAGCGGTCCAGCAGCAAACGCCCCCAGCCATCCGGCAGTGAATCGTTGAATACTCCGAACAATCCATCAAAAGGCTCCTTGTCAGCACTTACAATTTCACCGGTGAAAGGGAGTTTGAAAGGGGACAGGTTAAATCCGGTTCGGAGGTAATCGGCTAGGTATTTAAAATATATTTTCCCATTTGACAGCACAAGTTCGCCCACTTCATGTTTGTTCCCTTCCAGCAAAAGAGACACAACTATTTTTTTGGTTCCTATCATGGTATCCCTGTTTATTTTGTGAAAAGTTTTTCAAGATCTTCACGATTCTCCTTGGGGGCAAGCAGCTTGTTGAATTCATTCAACCTTCCCAGCAGATGCATCAATTTCAGTAATGATTCGAGGGATATTTTCCCGGTTCTTTCAAAACGTTTCAAACTACCTAACGATACATCTGAACGTTCGGCCATTGCTTCCTGGGAAAGTCCGGACTGCCTGCGTATTGTACGAAATTTTTCCGCCAATGCTTTACTGACTTCTGCCGGTGTTGGTTCTAGTGAGTACATATTTTATAGATAATATATTGTCTAAATATATCAAAAAATGTAAATAATAGCTAATATATTATCTCTTTTCTGTGGCGTATTCTGATTTTAATGAAAAGGAATTGTATTTATGTTTTATATCCCGTGCACAGGCCTTTCATCCCGGTATTCTAACGCGGATTTGCTCATGACTGGCTGTATTCGCTTTCAAATTAATAAAACCGGAATGAACAGCCTTTCGCATCGCACGGCAAGAGCCGGAACTCCAGTCCGCTTTGCTCAAGTCCTCCAAGGTTTCCTTTCACCCGCCCCGCTTTTTCCCACCCACAATCCATCCCTAAGCGAAAACCCGGAACAGGCTCCAGTCAACTCCAGTCTCGTTTCGCCGAGCTTCCCTGCGTTCCTGCACTTGCCATTAGCCTGCCCGCTAAATTATTTCAAAGGTATTGAGGTATTTATCCAGTGCCGCGGCACATTCCCCTGACGGGCTCCAACGCTCCCTGAGTCCGTTCGCATACTCACGGAAACGGTCGCTGCTCTCGCCCTTGTAGTGAAAAACGCCTTCAGGCACCGCACGCAAAAGAGCCATCCTTTCGTTTCACTACAGTCCGGCACTTTCCTTTAGCAACCCCTAAAATTTTTGTAATAGGTTATAGTAGTATTTTCTAAAATTTTGAAAGGCCAATTACATACAGAAAATAGTTTACTAAAGTTTCGCAGTTAAATAAAAAGGTGAAATTAAGGCAGTTAGGTTAATAAAAAGCAGCATGTTTATTTGGTTAAGACCTTAATTATTAGTAAATTAAGGTTGAATCCAAAACTCA
>JBKDZK010000771.1:0-2321 GCA_047971205.1 Draconibacterium sp. | reverse complement strand
AAAAAGAACTTCAAGGCCGAAAGCTGGGACGTATACGGCACCGGTGCATTTTTGCTGGCGGGCAGCGAAGTCATTAAATTAGACCGATAAGTAACAGAATATCACAACACGAAAGAGGAGACCCAAAAGTAAATTTCACGCGAAGTTTTAGTGCAAAGTATGCCAAGATAGAAAGCTGCAACCTACTGGTTGCAGCTTTTGTGTTTTTTACGCCTTTGCGAGAGCGTGATTGTATTGATTTTTGGATACCTTCTCTTATTTTGGGTTTCTCCGAAATGGAATTCTTTGGTAAAAAGTTCAGATGATTTCTTCCATTTTTTTCCAAGTATTCATTTTAATGTTAAAACTTGTTTTTTCCTTCTTACTTATTCAGCTGAATGCGTTTACTTTGGCACCAGAATTGTGTTCAGGATCAGGAAATGAAGAAATTAGTACAAATGATGCTGTTGGCTGCCATTGTAGCTGTAACAGCATGTTCGCCAACAGAAACAGCCGATAAGGGTTTAAGAACCATTGTTTTGAAAGAATCAAAAGATATACTTCCGATCTCCAGTTTTGTGGAGAAGGTTGATTATGTTGAATTGAAAGTGATGGAAGCCGGTATCGATATCGGTGAAATGGAAGAGGTGAAGGAGATTGGAGGCGACTTTTTGATTAAGCGTCGGATGGCCGGGAAAAGCAGTATCATGCGTTTTTCAAAAAATGGTGATTTTATTATTGAGCTGGCCGGCGGAAGTAACTCAAAGATTAAAGAACCGCTTGATATCGTTGGTTATGGAAAAGGCTATGCGATTCTTGCCTCCAATGGAATTCATGAAGTTGGGAAGGACGGGAAGTACCTGAAGCAGCTGGACCGCTCGAACATCGAGGGAACCTCTTTTTTTGTGAACAATGGCCGGTTTGTGGTGGTGAATGAAACAGACCCCACTCTCATAATAAGTATTTACCCATCGAAAAGCAAAGCGAGGATAGCTCGTGTTACAAACGATCGCTTACGCCGGATGCTGTATTCCAATGTTGTTTCGGTGGCAAAAGACCAGGAGCACATCTTCACAACAATAAACGACACTGTTTTCACATATACTAATGCAGAATTGATTCCGGCTTATGTATTTCAGGGCGACGCACTGCCCACATTGGCTCAAACGTGGGAAAGGATTGATACCTTGAAGGATACAGATGCACTGCGTTACATGCACGATACCGAGCACGTGGAAGTGAAAAATTACCAGGAAAGCCGAAATTTTATTTACCTCGACTACTGGGTGGGATCGGCGGCAACCACAGCTATCGTTAATAAAAATACCTGGGAGACCCGCTATTTCTCGCATGGCGTGAACGACGTTGACGGAGGAATGTGGGATAAAGTGGAGTTTCTAACCGAAAAGGACGAGCTTCTGATTCCGATCAGTTCCTATAAAATTGGGGGGCATAAAATTTCCAATAAAAAGGTAAAAGGCTTCGACCAGCTTCAGAAACGAATTGCAGACAGTGAAAACCCTGTGTTATTGCGTTGTAAGCTACGCGGTTTATAGGTTTTAGACAGGGCATTCTTCTTACAGAATGTCTTCTTTTTTTACCAATACAAATTTGTTGTTGTCGAGTTCAGAATAGCCCTGGTCGTACACAAAATAGTAAATACGTCCGCTGCGTGTAGTGTACAAATGAGTATGGTAATCAAAGTCAAAACCATGTTTCTCGAGTGTGCTGCGGAAAGCAGTGGTTTTATCTTGCGGATTCAGATCCCGTAAAATGGCGTGGTTCTTTTTTAAACGGCGGTTTATTTTGCGCATGTAATTCGACGATTTGCCCAGTTTATTGTTGTTGTAGGCATTTCGGCACAGGTCGTTGCAAAATTTTTGATCGGATCTTCCTCTTAAGGGCTCGCCACATTCCATGCATTTTCTTGCTTCCATAACCGTGTTGTTCAGGTTAATTGATCGTTTAAACTTCTGCGGGTCAAAGGCATCATTTCTTTCAAATGAATGAAGCATTTTGGTTTTTGAGCTTATTGACTGGCAGAAAACACCCGATTAATTTAAGCATTGTTTTTGAAACTATCTGATTTCAGAACATAAAAGGTATTGGTACAGCAGGAATAAATGGAAAGAAACAAACACTTTAAAGCCAGGAAGTTCATCCTGGAAAGATGATTGTAAAACAGGTGTCAAGCCTTGCTGGAGATAAGCTTGACAACCTGTGTTTTAATCTAATAATTCCCCTTGGCTATGCCATGGGGTTCCGCTTTTTCTCCCTCATTGAGGGGAGATGTCAGCCTCTATGGCTGACAGAGGGGTGAAATAAAGAAAATTCGGTTTTCA
>JBKDZK010000770.1:0-5403 GCA_047971205.1 Draconibacterium sp. | reverse complement strand
AATCGCTGAAAATCGAATTTTCTTTATTTCACCCCTCTGTCAGCCATAGAGGCTGACATCTCCCCTCAATGAGGGAGAAAAAGCGGAACCCCATGGCATAGCCAAGGGGAATTATTAGATTGAAAATATTTTGCCATGAAAGAACTTTTAAAACCCTTTTTTCTATTCTGCCTTTTAACCATCACTTTTTATGCCTGCGACGACTTTGACGATGAAAAGATTGACGGCAACGAAAACAAATACCTGGTAGAACAAGACCTGGTCACTAGTCATGACCAAGGCATTATCAATTTGACAATTAATTTTCTGGCGACACAAAACCCGGCCCTGAATGAAATCAAAGACAAGTTTACATCAGGAGTCGATGTATATAAAATTACCTACAATACAACTTTTGACGAAGAAACGGTAGTGGCTTCCGGTCTTGTATGTATTCCCAAGACACCGGGCGAATACCCCCTGATGAGTTTTCAGAATGGTACCAATACCCTGCACGACGAAGCGCCTACGGAAGCTCCAAACTCCGATTTATTTAAAGTACTGGAGATGATGGCCTCTTCCGGTTTTGTGATTGCGATTCCCGATTACCTGGGTTTTGGCGCTTCCGACGATATGTTTCATCCCTACCTGCATGCCGAATCTACGGTTCAGTCGGTCACCGACATGCTACGGGCAGTAAAAGAATTTGTGGAAGAGAAAGGCGCTGTTACGCTCAACAACGATTTATACATCACCGGTTATTCGCAGGGAGGATGGTCGACTATGCAACTACAAAAAGCGATTGAAACCCAATATTCCGGCGAATTTAATTTGAAAGCCAGTGCCTGTGGCGCCGGGCCTTACAACATCTCAACGGTAACTGAAGTTGTAACGACAGCAACAGAATACCCAATGCCTTATTTTCTGGCTTACCTGTATAACAGCTATGCTGAACTGGATATAGAAACTCCCATGGATTCGGTATTTCAGGAAGTTTATGCCGATAAAACTCCGGGATTGTTTGATGGCAATCACTCCGGAGCTCAAATCAACGATTCGCTGACCACCGTTGTCGCCGATCTTTTTCAGCCCAATTTTATTTCCAACTGGAAAACAGCCGCAACGTTTGCCTCGCTGCGCGAAATGCTAAGCGAAAACAGCATTGAAGGATACAATACCCAGGTGCCTACCTTGCTTCTTCATGGCACTGCCGACACCTATGTTCCGCCAGTTTTAAGTACTAATTTACACCAGCAATTTATGGACAAAGGTGTGAGCGCCGAATTGGTTAAGCTGGTACCTCTTTCCGGTTTAGACCATACGGGTGCGATTATGCCTGCCGAGTTGGCGGCCATTGCCTGGTTTATTCAATTACGAGACGGAGAACTTTAGAACTCACATCAAACCTTTTTCTTCCAGCGATTCTTTCACCTCGTTGTGAAACTGCTTGAAATTGGCTTTGATTTGTTTGAATATTCTGGAATACCCCGCTTGATTTTTTACCGCATCCATTATAGGATCAATGGGCAGAAACAAAACAATCCAATACTGAAAGTTCTTTTGCACGGCAAATAAAATATAGGCTTTTACATATTCCGAATACAAATTCCCCGGATAATAATCGAGCGAAACGTTGATGAACTTCTCCGCCTCATCCACAAAACCTGCCTGAATAAACGCATTGCTGATGTGCAGAAAATTAAAACTCATGGTCACCGGGTCAAACCGGGCGGGATCGATCTGCAAACCGCGCAAGGTGTACTCCAGGTATTTCCGGGTATCCGGTAGGTAATTGGCATATAAATCCACCAGAAAAACATACACCAGGTCGTAATTCGGGTTGTACTCCAGGGCCTTTTCAAAATAAGGAACTGCGAGCTGGTACTCGGCGTGCGCCATGTAAAAAAGCGCTTTGGCAATCAGGCTTTGCGGCAACTGCGGATCGAGAAATATGATTTGGTCGGCAAAATAACTGATCGAATCTGCCAAAAGCCTCCGAATGATTTTGTTCCAGAAAATAATACGACATGGCCAGTGCTGCATTTGCCCGGGCAAATTTGGGGTCCAACACCAAGGCTTCCCTCAGTAACCCGATCGACTTCCGCAGGTTGTCTTTTGCCTCGGTTTGCCGGCTGCGCAAATCAATGCCCTGCAAAAAAGATCATAAGCTTCCAGGCTCTCCTTCGGAATTTTCTCTATTCTCGATTGCTCTTCCGGAGTTACAATCACCTTGATCTCGTCGGTAATGTCTTTGGCAATCTCATTCTGAAGCGCAAAAATATCGTTGGCATTTCGTTGGTATTGCCGGCTCCAAACCTGGTTGTCGGCTTATAAATTCTTCGTCGTTACGGCGGGAAGTCGGCATAGTTTATTCGTTTACAACTATCGAAATTAGGACTTTTTTCCAAGAAACGCGAACAAAAAATCCGGCGCATTTTCAGCTTAGAACCTTCACTTGCGTCATAATTTACAGTTCTGCGTCATAGCTTTTATTCACGCGTAAAACTTCATACACCTTGCAGCATACCTGATTAGACCTGCGTCAGCGTTTGTCGGAACTTTACATTATCAAAAACCGGGTGACCGGCAAAAACAAAACGATATGAAATGAGCATGAGAATGGAATTCAGACTAAGCGATATGATTACCCGTCACATCATGAACATGCGAATTCCATCTGTTGCCTAAAAAAATTAAAAATTTAAACAGATGAAATCACGAATTTATTTCCTCGACAACCTGAGAACCTTCCTGATCCTGTTAGTAGTAGTTCTTCATTCAGGATTGGTTTATGAATCGGTGCTTGAAAACAGCTGGATTGTGACTGATCCGGTAAAAAATAATAACATCGGACTGATCCGCAACGCCAATACTATTTTATTTCCGAATTTGCCGACCGGGTTCTTTATTACAGTTCAGGCCTCCTGTCGATGCTTACCCTTCTTCACATCTTTCTGTATTCGTTCCAAACCAGCTTGAATAAAACAAACGCCGTTTTAAGCGAACTCAGCCGCAATTCGTACCCGGTTTACATTTTGCACATGGTAGTGATGGGTGTAATCGCCCTTACCCTGACAGGACTTCCCATTCCGGCAATGCGGAAATTTCTGATCCTGTCCATCGTAACCTTTGTAGTTTCGAACATGATGATTTACACCTGGAGAACAACTTTACAAAAACAAATAAATATGAAAACGATTACCACCTTCGTTTTAGTTGTGCTGATCACGGGAGCTGCCTTTCGCGGATACCCGGAAGCAATTAACACACCCGGCACCCCGGCAGAAACACTTGCCGAAACCCAGCCTCAAAGCCAAAGTTTGCATGCCGCCGTTATCAACAACGATTTGGTCTCTGTCGAAATCCTGATCCAATCGAGAGCCAACGTTGACGAACGGGAACCGGCCAGTGGTTCCAGCCCGCTAATGACCGCCGCTTTGTTCGGACGAACAGAGATTGTCCAAAAGCTTTTAGACGCAGGCGCCGACATCAATCACCAAAACAACGACGGCTCTACGGCACTTCACACGGCCGCCTTCTTTTGCCATCCCGAAATTACGAAACGCTTGCTGGCCGCCAGCACCGACCGTTCCATTCGCAACAAGGCGGGCTCTACTGCGCTTGAGTCGGTTCTAGTTCCCTTTGAAATAGTAAAACCCATTTACGACTACATGCAGAAAATTTACGAACCGTTGGGCCTTACCATCGACCAAGATCGCATTCAGAAAACCCGCCCCGAAATTGCGAAGCTGCTGACTGAAGAATAGTGATCTGCACACAAATAGAAAAGGAGGTGAATTCACCTCCTTTTCTATTTATAGATTGCCACAATGTGCACTACTAGTTTTATCTATGCTTTTGACATGTATCACAGAAACTTTGTGCCTTCACAGCTTATCTTGTTTTATGATTTCAGAAAAATAGGATTTGTCCACGCAATCTTTCCATTTTCATCGCTTACTTCGCACCTCACCCATGTTGGTTTTTTCCTGCTCAAGTCCCACTCGGCGCTTTGTAAATCCTGTCCTTCCCCTGCATGAAAAACTGTACCGTTACCAGCACCGTTTATCCTGAAAGCTATCTTTTTCACCGGCGAACATTCTATTCTTATTTTCATATCCCCGCCCAATTGGAAATCTTTAATTTCCGGACCGAAGGAAGCATAAAAACTGCCGTTTTCCAAAGCGTCGAGAATACTGCCTTCATCCAGTTTCTCAGCTTTTATCATGGTCCAGGCTTTTCCCACTTCTGAGCTCTGGTGTACATCGTCGGTAGCCAACCCCGATAAAACATGTCCCTTGTTCAGCATCTGGTCCCAGTACACATTCCCGTAAGCACTGTCATTCTCCTCGCAACTCTGGTTGTACACCTCAACACCAAGGTACCCGTTTACTTCGGTCATCTCCTCGTAAGTATGCCCCGTCCAGTACGGATGCGCATAAAATACTTTTGCCCCTTTGCTTTTGATATCATTGATCATCTCCTGCGCCGGCAAATCGTTGTTGTATTCGTAAGGATGTGGTAATCCCAGCCCCAGAAAATGGTGCGTTGGCGCTCCCGAGTATGTCTTGGGATGAAACTCAATGCTGCTCAATGCCATAAACCCGGGTGCTGAAAAACCCAATAAATCGTTGGTTTTCCGGTGGTCGGTAATGGCAACAACATCAAAGCCCTTATCTCTGAATTGTTGAATACGTGTTGGTACATCCACATCGCCATCGCTGTTGGTAGTGTGCACATGAAGCGCAGCTTTGTACCATTTTCCTTTTACGGCAAAAGGATTCACCAGGTCTTTTTTATTCGAAACATTTCCTTTGGGTCCGCCTGCAAAGGCTTTTGGAACCAGGGCGCTTGCGACCCCTGCGCCCGCCAGGCTAAAAAAACTTCTTCGTTTCATGATTTGTTGGTTTTGGATTATTTTATTGACTTAATGCCCTGAAAATAGTATAAAATGTTTAATCTGTGAACAAAAAAAATATTACCAAACAACCCCGCGAGAGGACTCGCGCGGAAGCTGGGAGCGGGGTTTATCTGATAATCATTTTATCTCCGAAAATTACCTTTAAACGTTTTAATATGGTATTCATCTTTATTCTGTCATCAGCGGTTAAGGCAATATATTCGTAATCACCATTTCTTTCTAGTTCAATCCCTTCTTCACTAATTGATAGTTTGTTAATAGTGTGGTACGACCATGTATTCCACCAAAATTTTCGACCAAACTGAATTTTCGTTTTCGTAAAAAGAAGCAGGTAGTTCTCGAAATGGAAGAAAGCTGCGGGTATAAACAGTAAGCCAGTCAGCATTGTCACATTAACTTCTCCCGAAGAATATGAACCTGCTTCATAGTTAAACCCGATGATAAAAAACAATAAACCACCCAAAAACCACAGCAGCGACACCCAATAGGCAAACCGCATTTTT
>JBKDZK010000769.1:0-4097 GCA_047971205.1 Draconibacterium sp. | reverse complement strand
CTTTCTCTTGATAAATTCTTCAATTTCTTTTCCAATATCAAAGCTTCTCCCCGGGTCTCTTTCTCTGCACTCCAAACTAATTCCCAGGGAGCCCCAATCCTGGTAGCCTTTTCATAACCGGCATTATGCCTCCAGATCCGGTCCTGAAGATCAGAAGTTTGACCTTTATAATACGCATCGGTACCGGGTGAATATAGGATGTAAACAGTAAAAGACATCAACGCAAATTACAAAACAACTTTGATAATTGATAGTAAAATGAAGATGAGACTTAAATGTCAATGCTTACGGATCAGCCCTCCCGCTCAAAATCTTAGATTTGAATGGCCATAAAAACAAAAAAGCCTCAGAAAAATGTAAAGCTGTCTTTCTGTTCAAGAAACGGGACTCGAATGCTGACGCTTACGGTCAGCATCCTGACTTCCAAAGGAACGTCAGGGCTCGCGACCCCGACCTTGCAAGTCTCGGAGATAAAAAAAGACCTTACAAATAAATGTAAGACCTTTGTTGCTAGCGAGAAACGGGACTCGAACCCGCGACCCCGACCTTGGCAAGGTCGTGCTCTACCAACTGAGCTATTCTCGCGTATCTTTAAGAACGTTTTTCAAAAGCGTTGCAAATATATTGCTATTTTTTAATCTCGCAAAATATAAATGCACAGCTTTATTTGATTCCGGTTAATTTCTTTATTTCATTCAGCTTATTCAAGGCCTCCAGCGGGGTCAGATTGTTTACATCCAGACCTGCGATCTCATCTCTAACCTGCTTCAACACAGGATCATCGAGCTGAAAAAAGCTTAATTGCATTCCTTCCCTCTTCTCGCCAATCTCTCCCAACGGTTTTGCCAAACTTTCCTTTTCTTTTCCGCCTTCCAGCTTTTTTAATATCTGTTCGGCACGTTTTATCACCGATTTTGGCATCCCGGCCATCGCTGCCACATGGATACCAAAGCTGTGATTACTGCCTCCACGCACCAGTTTCCGAAGGAAAATCACCTTATTTGCCACTTCCTTGATCGATACATTGTAGTTTTTCACCCGCGGAAAAGCGCCTTCCATTTCATTCAATTCGTGGTAATGCGTGGCAAAAAGTGTTTTGGCTTTTGCATACGAATGTTCGTGCAGATGCTCCACAATCGACCAGGCAATGGAAATACCATCGTAAGTTGAAGTTCCGCGCCCCAACTCATCAAATAAAATCAGGCTGCGGTTTGAAACGTTGTTCAAAATACTGGCCGCTTCATTCATCTCCACCATAAAGGTAGATTCGCCCAGCGAAATGTTATCGGAAGCGCCTACACGCGTAAATATCTTGTCAACAAAACCGATCCTGGCAACCTCTGCCGGCACAAAACTTCCCATCTGCGCCAGCAAAACAATCAAAGCCGTTTGCCGCAGCAAAGCCGATTTACCGGCCATGTTGGGCCCCGTAATAATGATGATCTGCTGGTTATCCTGATCCAGTTTAACATCGTTGGAGATGTACGACTCTCCAATCGGCAATTGGTGCTCGATTACCGGATGCCGACCGTTTTTGATATCAATCTCGGCCGTTTCGTTTACCTCGGGCCTAAAATATTTATACTGAACTGCACACGACGCATACGACAACAAACCATCGATTCGCGCCAAAATATTCGAGTTTAGCTGAATAGCGGATATGTATTCCGACAAAGCCATCACCAAATCGTTAAACAACCTGCTCTCCAGCACCTGTATCTTCTCTTCGGCCCCCAGAATTTTTGATTCGTATTCTTTTAGCTCTTCGGTAATATACCGTTCGGCATTTACGAGTGTTTGCTTACGTATCCACTCGTCAGGGACTTTGTCTTTATGCGTATTTCGAACCTCGATGTAATAACCGAATACATTGTTGAACCCTACTTTCAGCGACGAAATACCGTGTTTTTCGCTTTCGCGCTGTTGTATTTTCAGCAGGTAATCTTTCCCCGAATACGCCAGCGCACGCAGGTCATCCAGTTCTTCCGAAACACCTTCGGCAATCACTTTCCCTTTCTGGATTGCGGTTGGCGGATCGGCCGTAATTTCTTTATGAATCCGGTCGCGAATCAGACTACACGTATTCAGCTGTTCCGCAAAACGGTTCAACGCCGGATTTTCAACGGCAGCACAGGCCTCTTTTATCGGGACAATGGCATTCAGCGCATTCATCACCTGCACC
The DNA here is from genome assembly GCA_047971205.1 of Draconibacterium sp. Classification (GTDB taxonomy): domain Bacteria; phylum Bacteroidota; class Bacteroidia; order Bacteroidales; family Prolixibacteraceae; genus Draconibacterium. Next base: position 1,915 of record JBKDZK010000769.1, on the reverse strand, counting down.
ACTTCGCGCGGGTTAATTCTTCCCACCGCCACTTTTGAAATAAGCCGTTCCAGGTCGCCAATCTGTCGTAAATGTTCTTCCAGGTTTTCCTTTACATCCGGCTTTTTCAGGAACATCTCGACCACTTCCAAACGCTCGTTGATCGGGCCAACCTCTTTTAGAGGCAGCGCCATCCAGCGTTTCAACAAGCGGGAGCCCATCGGCGAAATGGTTTTATCGATCACCTCAATCAGCGACCTTCCACCATCGTGAATGGGCGCAAAAAGCTCCAGGTTCCGAATCGTGAACCGGTCCATCCAAACAGAGTGTTCTTCTTCAATCCGGCTCAATCCCAAAATATGGCTCAAATGCTGATGCTGGGTGATATCGAGGTAATGCAACACGGCTCCGGCAGCAATCACTGCCATTTGCAAGGACTGCACACCAAATCCTTTTAACGAACTGGTTTCAAAATGCCGGGTCAGCCGATCGCTGGCCGCATCACTGGTATAAACCCAGTCTTCCAGGTTAAAGGTGTAGTATTTTGATCCGAACAGGGCCTGAAAATCATTTCCTCTTCCGCGCTGATAAAGCACTTCTTTGGGCTGAAACGAAGACAACAGTTTATCAACGTATTCGTGGGTACCTTCCGCTGCCAGAAATTCCCCGGTCGAAATGTCAAGAAATGCCACGCCGGCACGTTTTTTATCAAAATGAACCGATGCCAGAAAGTTCTTTTCCCTGTTTTCGAGAATATTAGCGTTGATGGAAACACCCGGAGTAACCAACTCCGTAATTCCCCTTTTTACAATTTTCCTGGTGAGTTTCGGGTCTTCGAGCTGCTCACAAATAGCCACCCGCTGCCCGGCACGCACCAGTTTGGGCAAATATGTATCAAGCGCATGGTGCGGAAATCCGGCCAGCTCTACATAACTGGCGGCTCCGTTTGCGCGGCGCGTAAGTGTTATCCCTAAAATCTCGGCAGCTTTAATGGCGTCTTCACCAAATGTCTCGTAGAAATCACCCACACGAAACAACAAAATAGCCTCCGGATGCTTGTCTTTGATGTCGTAATATTGCTTCATCAAAGGTGTTTCCACATATTTTTTCGATCCTGTCAAAATCAATCTGTTTTTTGAACGAAACAAAGATAAAAGTTTAGCTACGGAAAGGAAATCTGCGGCCTGATTGTTCAAAGATTTTTTTCAACAATACAACAACATAAAGAACAAAAAAAGCAGAATACTTTTGTATCCTGCCCCCTAAACTCGTACCAGCCAATCAGTGCCACGCACCAAGCACGGCTCCAATAATTGTGTAAATTACCAGGTTATACCCCAGATTAATAAGGTACAATTTGAATGGTTTTCGCTCGTACAACACATCGTTCAAACGGCTGGTGCCGATCCAAAACAACGCAATCATAAAGCCGGCAAAAATACCAAAGTGCATGTCGGCTTCGCTTCCGATAAACATGGCAATGGCAAAAGCGGCCAGAGCAGTGGCAATGTAGTTGATAATCATGATCAAAGGCATGGACATTCCGCCACCTTCGCGTAACATCTCTTCAGTGAAACCATTTAGCTTCATCCACTGTTTTCCAAACAAAGGCCCGTACCACAGCCAGCCCACAATAAAAGCGCTCAGAGCAGCTACCAATACCGCCCAAACATTGATTGAAGAAAGAATTTCAGACATATTCATACTTATAGGTATTAAATTAGACGCTAATTAAATTACGATATTCAATTCTTTTTCCAATCTTTGTACCCAAATATTTTCAGGAAACGTGTTGTGCAACAAAGCATGTAACACGTTGAGATTAAAACGTGGAGAGGATATATGAGTTGTAACGGATGTTCATTTAACAACGATTCGACCAATACAGTAAAAGGATATGACTGGCTGAGCGATCTGCCGGACACCTCAGACAAAT
>JBKDZK010000768.1:0-7296 GCA_047971205.1 Draconibacterium sp. | reverse complement strand
GAAGGCGGTGCGGAAGAACAGGCGATCCTCGACGCACTCGAAATTGAAGTAGGAACACCATACGGAGAGGAATTTAAAACAGCCGGTGAGCCGGGCAGTCGCTACATTTCTCAAGCCAATGAGGTTGACGAAATGCTACAGCGTATGATTGCCATTGCAGACGAAGTGGCAAATGCAAAAATAGCCGACCCGCACACCAGCGAGAATGTATTGGACGTGGAATCGTGGTTTAGCTGGAATTCGCTTGTCGACTTCCAAAATAATGTAAGAAGTATAGAAAATGCATATTTGGGAGGATACGTTGAAGGCTCAAGGGATAAAAGCATTTCTGATTTTGTTAAGGAACAAGATGCCGCTCTTGATACGGAAATCAGGCAAAAAATTACCGCCGCGATAAATGCCATTGCAGCAATCCCGTATCCGTTCAGGAACAACCTTACCCACGACAATGTTCAGTCGGCCATGGATGCCGTAAATGCTTTAGGCCAAACCATTGACACGAAAGTACGCCCAATGGTGGTTGATTAAGAAACTCGGGGCAACCCGTTCCCTGTAAAGGGCAATATGTTTTGTTTTAAAAGGAAAAATAATGGAACGGGAATACTTTTTTTAAATCGGTAGAAAAACCTTTTTTGCACTCTTGGTTACTGTGAATAAAGGTAAAAAATCAGATACATAAAAATGAAGGTTAAAAGTAAATCGTTACTACAAAAAAAGGGAATCCCAGGTTCGGGATTCCTTTTAATTCTTTTTTCAACAATGCTTTTTGCTGGTTGTGAAAAGATAGAATATGAAGATATCTTAACCCCTGGTGGAAGGCTTGCCAAACCCGAAGAACTCTCAGCCGGTACTTCCACAACCTTTACTTTTACCAGTTTGGCTTTTGATACCCCAGCCGAGTGGGTGGAAGGCGAGCTCATGAACCGCTTTCTTTCAGGCGATGCACTGTACGATGAGCCCAGGGTTTCTGACGGCAACCCGGTAAACGGAGGGCTCGGCCCCGTTTATGCCGGTTACTCCTGTGCCAGTTGCCACAACAATGCGGGTCGTACCATATCCAATTTGTTTACCGATGGCGGGACCGGGCCTTATGGTTTCTCTGCTTTTCTTACTTTTATGCGTACCCCGCACGACCAGTACCACCGCAATTACGGAAGAGTATTGCACGATCAGGCCATTTACGGGGCAACACCTGAAGGCAGGATGAATGTAGAATATACCGAAAAGCATTATGAATTTCCGGACGGCGAAAAGTACAGTTTAATTACACCGCGTTATTACATTACCAACTGGTATGCGGATTCTATTGCGGTAGAAGATCTCGAACTTAGCGTGCGTACACCGTTGCGCCATGTCGGGCTGGGGTTAATGTTGGCAGTCGATAAAAACGAAATAATGGAACTGGCCTCAATTGATTACCCTGAATATGGTATTTCAGGTGAAATAAACTGGGTTGAAGAAAGAAACCAGCGCTACCTCGGCTTGTCGGGGCACAAAGCACAGCACGCCGACCTTACTGTTGAACTGGGCTTCCTTTCTGATATGGGCGTTACCAGCGACCGTTTCCCGCACGAAGTGGCACACGGGCAGCCACAGGTCGACGATGATTACGGAATCCAGATTTCCACCGAAGATATGGGCGATGTTGACTTTTACCTACATGCCCTCGGGGTGCCGGCGCGCAGGTACGTCGATAATCCGGTGGTGAAACAGGGGAAAGAAATGTTTTACCGGGCCAAATGCAACCTGTGTCACACACCAACCCTACATACTCAGCCAGAAGGTGTTACATTGATTGATGGCACTGCAATGCCCTGGCTGGGAGGGCAAACCATACACCCGTACACCAATTACCTCGTACACGACATGGGCCCCGAGCTGGGCGATGATTTTTCCCAATTTAACGCCTCGGGCGATGAGTGGAGAACAGCTCCGTTGTGGGGAATTGGGTTGCAGGAAGTAGTAAACGGGCACAGCCATTTTCTGCACGACGGAAGAGCGAGGAACTTTGTTGAAGCCATTATGTGGCACGGAGGTGAAGGCGATGTTTCCAGAGAGTTATTTAAACAGATGAGTAAAGAAGACCGCGATGCGTTAATCATGTTTTTAAGGTCTTTATAAACGATTTTTTTTGATGCAATATAAACGGGAAGAGGATGACAACACGGTGTTGGAAGCGTCAACATTTGTGGCAAACAACGTAGCAGAATCTCATTTAATGGTGAAAGCCATAAACAATGATGCCTTTGAAAAACAACTGGAAAACACGCATACATTTCTTCAAAATTATCTGAAGCGAAATGCATACCAGTTTGAAAATGTAATGTTCGCGCGTTTCTTTGTTAGCGACTGCGCCAACCAGTCGGAGGCAATTAACAGATTTGTGCAAAAACAAACCAGCGTGGTTTTTAACAAATGTGCCATTTCTATCGTACAACAGCCGCCTTTAAATACAACCAAACTTTTAATTTGGATTTATATTTTAAAAAGCGCCAAAACCAAAATCCTGGACGCGGGAAATAAAAACGAAATGTACGTAAATGGCGGCGCTTACAGCCATGTTTGGACAACTCAAATCACGTCTGACAAGGCATACATCGATTCGTTCCGGCAAACAGAGACAATTTTTGGAAAATTCGAAAAAAGCCTCGCCGAAAAAAAATTAACGTTGAAGAACAACTGTGTACGAACTTGGATTTTTGTGAAAGATGTTGATTTTAATTATGGCGGGGTGGTTGACGCCCGGCGCGGTTTTTTCGAAAAACGGGAGATGACGCCTGATACACATTTTATTGCCAGTACAGGTATCGAAGGCCGACATATAAATCCGAAACACAATGTTTTAATGGATGCCTATTCTGTTGGCGGTTTGCAGGAAGGACAGGTTCGTTTTTTAAGCGCTCCCGGCCACCTGAACCCGACGCACGAATACGGAGTGACTTTCGAAAGGGGCACAAGTATTGATTATGGCGACAGAAGGCACATTTTTATTTCCGGTACGGCGAGCATCGACAATAAAGGCCAGGTAGTTCACGCATTTCAGATTGAAAAACAGATTGTTCGCACACTCGACAATATTAACGCTTTGTTAAACGATGCCGACGCCTCGATGAAAGACGTGGCTCACCTCATTGTCTATTTACGCGACATTGCCGACCGCGATGTGGTAAATAAATATTTCAAATATTTTTACAGCGATATTCCTAAAGTAATCGTGTTGGCTCCCGTTTGCAGGCCGGGCTGGTTAATCGAAATGGAATGTATTGCCATAAAACCAATCCAAAATAACAAATACCAGAATTTTTAAATCCTTCTTAAAATGATTAAAAGAATAGTAACAGCAGCGCTACTGCTCCTCTTTAGCCTGAACATCTTTGCCCAGCAGGATACTTTATCAGATAAATACATCGAAAGCGGCTTGGTATCACTGGTCGGAAAAGATGGTATCTCATGGGAAACTATGGGGGGCGAATTTCTTTTTAAACCCTATGTTTTAATACAAACGCGGGGTAGTTTTAAATATTACGACGATGAAGGGCTAAACCTTGCCGAACAGGACAATGTATTAAATTCAGGTTTTGGAATCCCTTATGCCCTGGTTGGGTTTGCAGGCACAGCTTTTAATAAAATTACTTTCAACCTGGCCATAAATGCAGCACAAAGCGGAGGGGGATTGCTTAATCAGGCGTGGTTTGATGTTAACCTGAAAGACGAGCTCCGTTTCAGGATAGGTAAATTTAAAACCCCTTTCAACCAGGCTTATCTGGTGCGTATTGGCCAAACCCTGTTCATGACGCCGCCGGCCTCGTTAACAACCCGGGTAAACCTGCCTTTCGATATCAATTCGGTAAATCCAGCCATGGCAACCGGTTTCGATATTGGGGTACAGGCACATGGTTTACTTCGCGACAAATGGGAATACCGTGTTGGTATCTTTAACGGGACCGGCATTGGGGTAAATACCGCGACCAATACTGTTAGCGACGATTTTGGCGTACCTTCCCTTTTATATGCAGCCCGCCTGGCTTACATGCCAAACGGACAAATGCCGCTCCACCAGGGCGACCCGAATGATTTAAACGGTAATTACCTGCTCATTGCGCCCAGCGTTTCTTACAATGTGGAAGCAAACTACGAAAGCAGCAACGATCTTCGCGCAGGCCTGGAATTTTCCTGGATGTATAAACGGCTTTATCTGTCGGCCGAAGCCTATCTGCTCAATATGGATTTTGTTGAACGCCAGCAAATCAGCCCCAATTACATGTTCTGGGGAAGCTATGTGCAGGCAGGTTATTTTGTGACCGACAAATTGCAGCCCGCCGTTCGTTTTGAACTTTTTGACCGAAATTCAAACAAAGAAGACGGTTTGCTGTACATGCCAGCATTGGGCGCTAATTATTATTTCATGAACCACAATTTGAAGATACAGGGCATGTACCAGTTTTTAGGGAAAGCGGGCCACGAAGATTTATTCTCTGAAAACGACGACGACAACGGAATGCCGGAACACCAGTTTTGTGTTCAATTGCAGTTTGCGTTTTAGCTAAAGGGGCAGGTTATTTTAAACTTTGCCCTCTGAACGGAGTTCTATAATAAACAAAACAAATAAAATGGGGATAAAACGTTTTTCAATAATTTTCTTTTCAGCAATGGTTTTTGTTTTTGCCACATCATGTGGCGGGGGCAACGAGCCGGATCCGGCATTCAGCATTAGTGGCACCGTAACGTTTGCTGATGTCGATTTTTTTCCGGTACAGCAAAATGTAATCTTTGGTTTGTTCAACCCCGGGGATATCCAACCTATTCACAGTGTAGCTATCTCAAAACCAACGGGTAATTCTGCAGAGTTCATTGTGGAAAACGTGGAAGATGGAAATTACGAAATGGCAGTTTACATTTCAGAAAACATCATCCGCAAAACCGACCTCGTGAATTACGGGAATTTGACTGTGAATAACGATGTGCAATTACCTGGCAAACAGGTAACATTTATTTCGTATTCAAGGGTACAGGAACAGGTGTTTTCAAGTTGCCTGCTTTGCCACGGTGGCACGCAACAAACAGCCGCAGGTTTAAACCTTTACCCGGAACACAGTTATAGTTTACTGGTCAACCACGAATCAGTCAATTCTGAAAATTACAGGGTTAAACCGAACAGCGCCGGCCAAAGTTTTCTAATTCAGATATTAAAAAAAGAAAGCCTTGTTTCGGAGCACGGGAGCATTACCGCCACTGCAGGCGACATCGAGCTGGTAACCAACTGGATAAACACCGGCGCGAAAAATGATTAGCAGGTACAAAATAAACCGGTTCATTTTCCTTAACTGTTCGGGTTGGCCCGCATCTGCTTTATTTTTTACATACTGATACTTGTTTCTTTTTATCCGTAGAGAATATATTTGGCGAAACGTTATAAATAATTAGTTGGATGAAAGTAGTTAGGCTAAACCATGATATTTCAGGAAAAGAAAGAGAAATAATTGCACGGGCGCTAAACAATGACCCGACAGTTCGTTTCACAGGCAACGATATTGTCATGCCCGACCACTCAGGCACATCGTTTTTAAAAAAGGCATGGATTGAAGAAATTGTAGAGCAATTGCCGGATTATGTATTGGCCAGCCGGGACTGGCAAGCCAGCGATACGGAAATTTTGGTTGGTAATGACAGGATTGGAGACGGAAACTTAACCATAATTGCGGGGCCTTGTGCTGTGGAAAGTTGGGAACAAATAAACCGGATTGCCGGCGATATTTCGGAAATGGGAATGAAATTTCTGCGTGGCGGAGCGTATAAGCCACGTACCAGCCCGTATAGTTTTAGGGGCTTAAAAGCCAAAGGACTTGGGCATTTGCAAAAGGTAAAAGATAAATACGGATTGAAAATAGTTACCGAATTGATGTGTACCGAATCAATAGACGAACTGGTTGACGTTGCTGATGTGTTACAAATTGGTTCGCGCAACATGTACAATTATTCGCTGTTGGAATGTTTGGGTGGAGTTAACAAGCCCATTCTGTTAAAAAGGGGCATGTCGGCTAAACTAAACGAATTTCTATTGGCCGCTGAATATATAATTAGTCATGGAAATAAGAACGTTATTTTATGCGAACGGGGTATTTCTACTTTTGAAACAGCAACACGCAACACGCTCGACTTAAACGCAGTGCCTTACCTGAAACAACACGCGCACCTGCCTGTTATAGTTGACCCCTCTCACGGGACCGGCATACGCCCGTTAGTAGCACCAATGGCCTTGGCTGCTGTTGCCTGTGGTGCCGATGGCCTGGAAATAGAAGTGCACCATAAACCTGATGAAGCCTTGTGTGACGGAAAACAGTCGTTACAACTTTCTCAATTTAAGAAATTAATAAAACAGCTTGAGACCTTAAAAAAATCCGGTTTAAAATTCGCAGATTATGAATATTAATATAATTCTGATACTGGTTTTAGTTTTTGGCGCGAACATGCATTTTCCTGCACAATTGGCAGAAATTAGCGGGAGCGGAGCAAAAAGTATTTCTTATGTAATTACTACCGATGCAAGCTCTTATACTTTGATACAGGTTTTAAGCAACAACGAAATTCCAAAATATTATTATCGGGACATTAAAGAGTTTCCATGCCACACTGAAAATGAATGCTACATGATGAATGTTCGGATTTACTGGGATATTTACGGTAATTTTCTTCAGTTTGAGCTGGGTGAGAATGAAGCATTAACCAAACTAAACCATAAAAAGTTTTCAGAAAAAGATTACCGGAAATTCCATAAAATATTAAGTAATCCGAATTCCAACTTAAAATATTGCAAATTCGATAACCTGACATTAAAAGAAGCGGAAAGAGATTTTCAAACGGTTGATGCAGTCAGTTCTGCCACGGCTGCCGGCCTGAATTTCGAGTATATTAAAGGAGCAGTGAAAACCACCTATTCCCTTTGGCATATTGTACATGGCGAAGTTAGAAATGAAATCCGGCAACTCACCAACAGCAAAATCCGGTTCGATACCATAAATGCCGGAGATACTAAGAAAAATGGACAGGCTGAATTGTTTAAAAATTTTCCCGGTATAGATGATGTCACGAATATCCGGGCACTGAATCAACTAATAAATAATCAACAGATAGACGAAAAACAGGCTGAAATCATTTTAAATGACTTAAAGAACCAGGACGGGCCCGTGCTGAACAGTTCACTGGAAGTGCTGAAAAAACAGAAACTATCCGGCAAACAACTAAAAGAATTTGTTTTACCGCTTTTAAACACGGATAACAATTACGTTTCATTGCTAA